>NZ_JNKD01000019.1:0-50477 GCF_000701925.1 Ruminobacter sp. RM87
TGTTGAAGAAATCACTCATAAATCTAGCATGTTCAACGGATACACAGAATCCCAGTCCCCTTACCGTGCTCAAGTCCATGGCATATTTATTGAGATTCATTATCACGGAATCTGCTCTTCTTTCCGCTACAGCAGTATTGAGTGAATATACATTGGACAGTTCTTTTTTGTCGTATCCTCCCGCTGTCCACCTGATTTCACTGAGATCAACAGTATCACTGACACCGAAATACTGGAAAGGACAGAGCAGCCCTTTTTCTATGGCTTCGGGAAGTCTGATATCCGCGGCAACACGATAATTAAAATATCTTAGAATATCCTCTCCGTCCATACGTTCAGGTGTAGCTGTCAGCCCGAGAAGAATTTTAGGAGTGAAATAAGAAAGAAGCTTCTGATATGAAGGAGCGGCGGCATGATGGAATTCATCGACAATAATAAAGTCGTAGTAGTCCGGTGACAGTTTTTCAGTCAGACTTTTGGAGTTCAGACTCTGGATTGAAACAAACAGATGTTCAAACTTTTCCGGAATAAATGAATCAACCATGAGCTCTCCGAAATTTGCATCTCTGAGCACGGCTCTGAACGTTTCCAGACTCTGAACCAGAATTTCCTTTCGGTGAGCAACAAAAAGCAGTTTAGGATAATCATCCACCCTGCCGTTATGGTTATTCTTCCAGAAATTACGGTAATCGAACGCTGAAATTACAGTCTTGCCGGTACCGGTGGCAGCCACCACCAGATTGTGATAATTATTTCTGACTTCTCTTTCAGCCTGCAGTTTATCCAGAATTTCCTGCTGATAATTATAAGGTCTTACCTCAAAAAGGTAGCAACCCCCTTTCGATATGCTGCATCCTCTCTGTTTTTCCTGTTTAAGAGCCTGAATAAGACGTGACTTTCCATCGAGAGAAAAAATCTCAAAATCTGAAGAATTCCAGTATATGTCAAAGGTTTCCTCTACCTTGTCAAACGTTTCTGGAAGTTCTTTTCTAGTAATTTTCAGATTCCATTCCAGACCATAGGAAATAGCCTTTTGAGAAAGATTGGATGAACCTATGTACGCGGTGGAAAAACCCGTATTACGACAGAATACATAGGCTTTGGCATGAAGTCCGACATGCTTTGTTTCATAGCATATTTTAATTTCCGTATTAGGCAGTTCGGCTAGCTTTTCCACAGCGGCGGCTTCCGTAACTCCCATGTACGAAGTGGTGATTATTCTTAACTTTCCGCCTCTGCCGGTAAAGAGCTTCAGCTGGTCATAGATCAGACGTATTCCCGCACAGCGGATAAATGACACCAGCATGTCAATTCTGTCAGCCGTTAAAATCTCCTTCTGTAGTTCGGCAAACATCGAAGGTTCCTTTTCAGAGCCGGTGAACAGGCTTGATTCAACCAGAGATGTCTGAGGTCTGACAGGTTTTACGTTGTCATTAACTGTTCTGACATTGTTCTCACGTCCGGATACGGACAACAGTTCCAGAGCACCGACCGTTCCCTTGTCATTGATTTTTTCCAGAGGAATGGCGAAACTGCTCAGGGAATTTTCATTTGTCTGTAACTGAAGATTCTCAATCAGATTATTTGCCATCTGAATTTTGGACGAAACGTTATTACAGGAATTCATCCCGAGCTCTACAACTTCAGCAACGTATCTTGATAAGGTTCTTGAGGCATCCTCTTCACTCAGCTCTCTTGTATCAACTATTTTTGAACCGTCATTTATCTTTTCCTTAAGCAACTGATTTACAAGCTGTTCATAGAGTCCGTCCTCAAGCATAATCCACCCCGTACAGATAATAAATGTTCTTTCAATTTTTATTTATCCAGGATAGCACAATCATTTTTCAGGCTCACGTATTTTTTTAATACTGATAAAAAAACCGGACAGACTTTGCAATATTAAGCAAAATTCTGTCCGGCAATCAAAACAGCCTGTTGTCTGTTTCAGGCAAGATTGTAGAAATTAGTTATACTGACTTCTTAAAATCTTAGCTGCTTCAACAAGGTTCTGCAGACTCTTCTTGGTTTCTTCGTTACCTCTGGTCTTGAGACCGCAGTCTGGGTTTACCCATACCTTGTGGTAGTCTTCTCTTGAAACAATGAGCTTTAATGCATTCACGATTTCGTCAACTGAAGGAACGCGTGGTGAATGAATATCGTAAACACCTGGACCTACTTCAGTCTTGAAGTTATTGGCCTTCAATGCATCGAGTACGGCGAAGTCTGAACGTGAAGCTTCGAAGGTGATTACGTCAGCATCCATTGCGTCAATCCAAGGAATGATTTCATTGAATTCACTGTAGCACATATGAGTGTGAATCTGAGTTTCAGGCTTAACACCGCTGTGAACAAGTCTGAAAGCAGGAATAGCAAAATCAAGATATTCACTTTCCCAGTCACTGCGACGGAGCGGTAATTTTTCCTTCAAGGCAGCTTCATCAATCTGGATGATTCTGATGCCGGCCTTTTCAAGATCCAGTACTTCATCTCTTAATGCAAGAGCAAGCTGCTGAATTGAAGTCTTAACAGGAAGATCTTCACGAGGGAATGACCAGTTGAAAATGGTTACCGGACCGGTAAGCATACCCTTTACATCCTTGTCAGACTTGCTGTTGGCAAATGCACTCATCTTAACGGTCATGGCTTCCTTACGGGTTACGTTACCCCAGATTACAGGAGGCTTAACGCAACGGCTGCCGTATGACTGAACCCACCCGTTCTGAGTGAAGATGTAACCGTCAAGCTTTTCACCGAAGTATTCAACCATGTCGTTACGTTCGAATTCACCATGAACCAGAACGTCAAGACCGAGTTCTTCCTGCAGTCTGAGACAGTCTACAGTCAGAGCGGCAATACCGTCTTCATATGCCTGTCTGGTGATGGCACCGTTCTTGAAATCACGTCTTAAAGCTCTGATCTGAGCAGTCTGAGGGAATGAACCGATGGTAGTGGTCGGGAACAGTGGAAGACCGAGAACATCATGCTGAATGCTGAGACGTTCGGTTCTTTCAGGTAATCTGGTGAAATCAGCTTCGGTGAGTGAAGCAATCTTGGCATCAAGAGCCGCATCATCTTCAACACGCTTAACACTGAACAATGCTCTGTTGTCGGCAAGAAACTTGTCGGCACCGGCATCGCCGTTTACAATTACCTTGATTTCATTGAGTTCGGCAAGCTTCTGTCTTGCGAAAGAAAGATAGCTGAGAATCTTGGCTGAAAGCTTGGTTTCAAATTCAGTGCTTTCAGGTACATGGAGTAATGAACAGCTGCAGCCTAAAGCACAGTTGATACCTAAAGACTTGAGTTCATCAAGAGCCTTGATTACGGTATCGTAATTGCTGCGCCAGATATTCTTACCGTTGATGAGACCTGCAACCAGAACGGTATCCTTAGGGAAGCCGTTTGCTCTGATAAGATCAAAGGTCTTTCTGCCTTCTCTGAAGTCCAGGGAAATGGCATCAAAGCCTAATGAGGTTACTTCATTGTAGATATCTCTGATATCACCGAAATAGGTATCAAGACCAATCTTGAGATTACCCTTTACGGAAAGAAGCTTGCGATAGATTTCAACAAAAAGCTGTTTGTCTTCAGCGGTTAAATCCTTAACCAGTGAAGGTTCAGCGAATGATACGAAAGATGCATTCTTTGAACGGCAGAAATCAAGGAATTCAACATATTCGCTAACAAGAGCATCCCTGAGATCATTAACAGAAGTGCCGGCAACGTACTTAACAAGCTTGAGCAGAGTGAAAGGACCTGTCTGGGCAACCTTGTAGTTAAGCTTTAATTCGTTTGCTTCGTCAATCAGACCTGAAAGAAATACAGGATTGAACTTAACAACGTTCTTACCGTCGAATTCAGGTTCGATGTAGTGGTAGTTTGTATTGAACCACTTCTTCATAGGTAAGGCTTTCAGATCCACGCTATCGGTCTGTACACCGCGGGCCATAGCAAAATAGGTATCAAGATCGTTAAGACCAGACTTCACATAGCGTTCAGGAATAATGCCGAACTGTAATGCGGTATCAAGGAGGTTATCATAGAAAGAGAAATCTCCGCATGGAACCAGATCAATATTCTGTTCTGCGAAGTAGCCGTAATGCTGCTTGCGGATTTGAGCTGCAACTGACTTGAGTTCTTCGGCAGGAATTTCATGCTTGAAATATTTTTCAAGTGCGAACTTGAGTTCACGCTTACCGCCGATGCGAGGATAACCGATGATGGTGTTTAACATATTGTGTATCTCCTTTCTTATGGTCTGAAAACCTTAAGTAGTTATAAGTAAAAAATTCTTCAGAGGAAGCCGAAAAAAGAAACATTAACCTGTGTCAACCATTCCTCTTTCCGGAATTCCTTTTCTTCAGAATGAAATAGCAATTTCAGAAAACAACATTCCTTAAGCAGAAGTCCTTTCAGGTCTGTTCCTCAAGGAATGTGATAATTATATATTTGCGTTTTGTTATAGGCAATTTCTATTTAATTATATTGTGTTATAAAAATATTTTATAGATAATCTGATACGGTTCAAATTATCTGAGTCAATATTCTTCAGAAAAGCATGCAGCAGGTAAAGCAGAAAACTGATTTTTCAAAAAAAAATGCCGGAAGCTGCTGTTTACAACAGAGAAATAAATAAAAGGAAAAACATTATGACATTGATGATATTACCGCTTATCAGTCTTAAGTATCTGTTTTTAACCGACATAAATGGAATAAGCGTCAAAGCATTAATCAGAAACAATTACAACAACAGGTAAAATGCTGTAATTCACTGAATTACCTGAATATCACATCCGCATACATGCACGGCGAAAGGCATTTGTCTGTAGCTTACATCATTCAAACTCGGCATCTCTGACGTTATCATCAGCCGCTTTTTTGGTCTTGATATGAGACCAGAAAATATCCATGGCTGATTCAGCCTGTCCGACATGATACAATCCGGGCCATACGGAGATTACAATCAGTGTAATAATCGGTATGGCCAGTATGACAAGCAGAGCAAGTAACGATGACACGATATTGTCATTCAGAATACCTGTAATCAGGTTCATAATCACGGTCAGATAAAGCATTATTCCGCCGGTAAAAACCATAAACATGAAGTTCACAGCAACCAGCATAAGCAGACTGAAAGTCATTGAATACAGCACTATTCCGGGCAGAAGATGAATAAAATTCTTTCTTACGGCAGAAATACTCATGAACATGGCTCTGAAAACAGGCACGTTGCCGAGAACTATCAAAGGCATTGTAAAAGCCTTAATGAAATAATAGAAAAATCCAAAAAAACAGCCTACTGAAAAACCAACCAGTCTGACACCCCATACGCAAGCGTCCTGAGGCTGAATACCGTTCTGCTCTCCGGACTGATAGAACCTGATTACCAGATCGTAAAAATCGGTAACATGTCCCACAACAAAGATTAAGGTTATCACCAGGAAGAAACAGCACAGAATAAGAGTATCAATCAGAGAAAGGATAAATGTGTCCAGAAAGCTTTTTCCCAAAGCGGAAAACATCTCGGATGACGTGTTTTTACGGATATACTTTTCGGATATGATATACATAACGGAAACGGCGGTCATGATATTGGTTAAAAAAGGGAAAAGGAAAGGAAAGAAGAGATATACGATAAACACGGCCTGAATAACACCGGATATTATCCAGTACTGCTTTGTCAGAATACTCCGTAAAACGACCCTTTTCCATTTTCCCGCCTCTGTTGCCGGTACTCTGACGGTACCTTTACCATTCAGTACAAAATCTTCAAAGTGAAGTGAATCATCTTCAGAGCCTTTCTCAAGCAATGCAGTCATCTCAGAAGCCATATCAAACCTTGCATGTATTTTATGTTTACCGATAATCCTGACTGAAACAAATTCAGCATTCTGACAGTTTCAAAGTATCTTGAGTTTATCAAAAAAAGCATAAAAAATCATACAAAGTCCCTCTCCTGCGGAAACAGAAGAAAGATTTTATGCCGTAACACACAATAAGTGACATATTTGTGTCCTGCCTTTTTCATTATTCTCCCAAAAAACGCCGTCCGACATTTTTGTTAACCTATTTGCAGTTTTTTAGCTAAACAGATGTTTAATTTTTCATCACGTCTAATTTTTAGATTTTCAACATATTTATAAATTTCTATACACAGAACGAGAGCAATATCACATATAATCATACACCAAACACAATATTTTGTGATTTTGCGTAAATTTTTAACACGTATTCTACATTTAAAACAACAAATTAACTAGAATACCTCCAGTTACTGACGAAGAGAACATATTTAAATAACAAGACTGCCGTCATAATTAAAAGTGCAGACAGAAATCAGTGACTTATGAATTATAAATAAACTCAAACTTACATATTAACTTAACTCATTCAAGAATCAATGGTGATGGCTCATGGGACTATTGAATACCATATCTAGTATCATGTCAGGAAATTATGGTAAAGCAGGCCTGCGTAACATGGAAACAACAAGCGAGGAATACGCAAACCGCTATAATCCTAACGAACTGATAAAAAGAATTGAATCACGCAGTGCTCAGATTCCTCATACAACCAGAGAAACCTGCTGTCTTGCCCTGCTTAAGAAGGATCCTAATTTAAGACAGGTTGCTGAAGTATGGTCCGTATATTATGGTTCAAAGAGAGTCGCTTTAAATCAGGTAGACCATTATAAAAAGACCGGTTCAGAAGTATTCTCTCACGCATTGCTTGAGAAGCTTGAAGACCTGCGTCAGGTATTTAATGACAACGGAACCTATTAAAACTATTGTTGCCTGATGCCCTACGGATTTTATGCTGCACTGGCGCACAATAAAGCTGATTAAATTAACTACCACATACCGTTAATAATAACGGACTACAATAAATAAACCAAACCTCCAAGTCAAGGCTTGTTTACTTTCCCCAAAGTTCAGGCCTTGTTTTTTTGCGGCCTGACCGAGTGCCGTGACATTCTTTGAAAATATCAGTAAAAAGTCATCCGCTCTCCGTACTACGTCAACTTTATGACTCTGTTCTGCAGATTCTTAAGCAGACGCAGAAACAGATATCTGGACAGAACTCTCAGAGTATATACCGCCACCCCGGTGTAGTAGACTCCACCTACAATCCAAAAAACGTCATCACGTCTGAATATTCCGCTGCCGTTCACATCCGTTATATGAGCAGTAATAAACTTCTGCAGAAAAGACATAATCTGAGGCAGATGGGCATTGTATACGACTATAAGAGCTGCCAGACCGAAGACAGTCAGCACAACCTGCATATAATCCTTACACAGCTGTCTGGCCGATACTTTAACCGCAACGTAATCCTTAAGTCCCGGTATCTTGATTGAAATATAGAATATCAGAGCATTCACCACTGTAATCAGATACACGGTGCCGAGAATCCCCCACCACAGCCACGAAAATCCGACAGGCTGCCCCGTTACGGTCTGAATTCCGTTGAGTTCCGCCTCAAGTTCATCTTTCCACAGATAACCATACAGCATCACGAATCCGGAAAAAACAGTCATAACCAGAGGAATTTCCAACAGAAAAACCCATTTTAATCTCAATGACAGTCCGAAAAGCTCCCTGACGATAATCAGTCTTTTATGCGATATGAACATGGGAAGAATCCACCAGCAGAAAGGCAGGAACATCAGAGACAAAACGGCCATAACGAGAGACTGAAACCAGTATCCCGGTTCCGTTATGATGATTCTGAGCCCGCTCTTTATAAGTCTTACCGCCCATATGGCGTATTTATCCAGACCTGGTTTATGCATTTATATTTCCGTTTCATCCAGTAAATGTGCCGAATCCGTCGGTCCGGCAGGGATAACAATAAAAAAGGCAGAGGATAACCTCTGCCGTTTATATCTTCAGTCTATTCGAATTACTTAGACATCAATGCGTAAGCAATTACAATCATGAGCTGCGGAGTAAGAATACGCAGGAACATGGTAAACGGATATACGGTTGCATAACCTAAAGAACTTGCTTCTGAGTTCTTGTACATACCGTTTGCGAAAGCCAGAGCTGGAGGATCTGTCATAGAACCTGCCATGGCACCGCATACTGAGAGATAGTTAATCTTTGATACCCTGTAAGCAAGGATACCGCAGATGAAGATAGGAATAAAGGTTACGAACACGCCATAGCCCATCCAGGTAAGACCATCACCGTGAACCAGAGTATCCACGAATCCGCTTGCACCTGAATTGAAACCAACGATGGCAAGGAACAGAACAATACCGATTTCTCTTAATGCACTGTTACCTGATGCAGGCATGAACCAGTGCATCTTACCAAAGGTAATATTGTGACCGAAACGTGAAAGAAGAATAGCCACAACCAGAGGACCGCCGGCAAGACCTAACTTGAGGGCAGCAGGGAGACCGGGAACAGGGATTGCTACGGAACCAAGCATCATACCGAGGAACAGACCGATAAATACCGGTAACATGTGAACCTTCTGCATGGCTACGGTGCTGTCACCGACGATATTGGCAACCGCGTCGATTGATTCCTTGCGACCAACGAGATTTAACTGGTCACCGAAATGCAGTGTGGTACCTTTATGAGGAATGAATTCCATACCGGTACGGATTAAACGTGACACTGCAACATCGAACTTTGATTTGATTTCAAGAGAATCAAGAGTCTTACCGAGAATCTTTTCATTGGTAACAACAATCTTGCGAACTGAAAGTTCGGTACCCTTGGTGGTTAATGAAACCTGAACCGGTTCACCGATGAAGCCGCAGGCTGCGTTAAGATCGGCATCATTACCTACGAGGTGAAGAATATCACCTGCGTAAACAACGGTATCAGCCTTAGGAACCATTAAGATATCACCTCTCTTTAAACGGGAGCAGATAACCTTGTTGCCTTTAAGAACGCTGATATCAGAAATCTTGAGACCGAATAATTCAGAATTGTTTACAGAAACGTTCTGAGTATCCAGATCCTTTCTGTTGCTCTTCTTCTGAAGTTCATACTTTTCACCTTCAGCATTGATGTTAACTTTGAAGAAGAATCTGATGAGCAGCATGGTAATGATGATACCGCAGATACCGAAAGGATATGCAACAGCATAGGCAGAAGCTACGTTGTTTGCGTCAAAACCTGCAGGAACAGCGCCTGCTGCCATACCATCCACCAGATCCTTAATCATGGCCTGACCGGCACCGAGAGCGGGGGTATTGGTAACAGCACCGGCATAAATACCGATGGTTGAATCAAGATTCATGTCAAAGAAAACATTGAAGCTGAGGGCGATTGCTGCACCGAGGAATACAATGAGAACGGCATAACCGATAAGCTTGAGACCGGCCCCCTTTAAAGAAGCAAAGAAGCCAGGACCAACCTGTATACCGATAGTATATACGAATAAGATAAGGCCGAATTCCTTAACGTAGTGGAGAATTTCCTTGAAAGTATGTACCTTTCCTACAGCCTCTGCATTTTTAACGACGTCACCGCCGTTATCTAAAATAGTTTTAAAAGAATCTCCGGAGAAATTAGGAATCCATCCGAGCTCCTGAGCAAGCCATCCCATAAAAATACCGCCGAAGAGAACCCCGCCGATACCCAGACCAACACCTTTATACTTTATTGCCCCGAGTAAAATACCTATCACTGAGGATAAAGCAATCATTATAGTGATGATCGAGATTTCACTAAATGAAAATAAATTCATACAAACTATACCGATCGATTGATTAAATTTAACTTACGGCCGCAGAATTTAACGCAGCCACATAAAAAACGCGAGCATTTTATCACTTTAGATCTCAAAACGCTATTATAAAAAGAGTTTATTTTTTTCAGTTCCGCAAGCCGTTAATGACTTGTTCCGACGGCCCTAATGCTTATTTAACCGTCAACTGTCACACAAAATGATTTCTTTATTTTTTTTACAATCTTTTAACGTAATTCACAAAAAAATGTATAATAGGCACGGATTTCTATTTTTTTGTTTTTTATGTTTTTTATTTTGAGGATTTAATCTTATATGAACAGTAACGTGAAAGCTGCTCCTGGCAATGTATCGCCGCTAACAGCTCTCAAATCTAATTTTCTTGGTGATGCGCCGACATGGTATAAGCACCTTATCCTGTTTTTCTTAATAGCCAATCCTTTCATATACAGCGCTTCAGCCACAGTAGCCGGCTGGTGTCTGGTTGCCGAGTTCATTTTCACTCTGGCAATGGCTCTTAAGTGTTATCCTCTTCTTCCAGGCGGTCTGCTGGCCATCGAAGCCATTGCCATCGGCATGACTACAGTGGAAGAAGTAAAGGCCGAAATATATCACAATCTGGAAGTTATCCTCTTACTGATGTTCATGGTGGCAGGCATTCACTTCATACGAGAACTGCTTGTTGCAATATTTACAAAGATTCTGCTTTCGGTAAGGTCAAAAGTAACCCTTTCGGTTATTTTCTGTGTACTCGCAAGCTTCCTCTCAGCATTCCTTGATGCACTTACCGTTCTTGCGGTAATCATTACCGTGTGCACCGGTTTCTACACCATTTATCACCGTGTAATCACTCCTGAAAAGACTCAGTTAAGCGATAACTCCAAGGTTTCAGGCGAAGATCGTGTTGTTCTGGACAAATTCAGAGCATTCCTTCGTTCACTGCTGATGCACTCCGCTGTCGGTACCGCGCTCGGCGGTATCTTTACCATAGTCGGTGAGCCTCAGAATCTTATTATCGGTGATACTGCAGGATGGCATTTCGTTGAATTTGCCCTCCGTGTATCTCCTATATCAGTTCCTGTATTCATCTGCGGTATTCTGACCTGTATCTTTGTGGAAAAATTCAAGATCATCGGCTTTGGTGAACCTCTCCCTGAACAGGTTTATACAATTCTCGAACAGAACTACCAGAAGAGACGCAGCAATCAGACCACCGGTCAGAAGATATCCCTCATCTGTCAGGTTCTTGTGGCAATCTGGTTAATCGTAGGTCTGGCTCTGCATCTGGCTCCTGTAGGTTTAATCGGTCTTTCAGTTATTATTCTTGCCACCACTTTCACCGGTGTTAACAGTGAATCAGAAATCGGCAAGGCATTCACCGAAAGTCTGCCGTTCACTTCATTGCTGTGTGTATTCCTGTCCATCGTTGCGGTAATCACTCATCTTGATCTGTTTGACCCTATCATCCACTGGGTGCTTTCAGTGGACAAGGCTGCTCAGCTTCCTCTCTTCTATGTGGCAAACGGTGTGCTCTCCGCAGTATCTGACAACGTGTTCGTGGCTTCAGTGTACGTAACTCAGATTAACAATGCCCTCCAGAACTGCTCTTTAGACAGAGAACAGTTTGACATGCTGGCCATCGCCATCAACTCAGGCACCAATCTTCCTTCAGTTGCAACTCCTAACGGACAGGCTGCATTCCTCTTCCTGTTAACCTCTGCAATCGCACCGTTAATCAGACTTTCATACGGCAGAATGTTCATTATGGCGATTCCATATACCATTGTTCTTTCCATTGTCGGCTTCTTATGTACCTGGTATCTCTTACCGTACATGACCGATATCTATATCGACATGGGATTACTGAACGAAGTTGAACAGGTCTGCACAGGCAAGTAATATTACTGCCCGTACAGTTAAGGTTCAGTAAACAATGAAAACAGAGAGGTATCGTGACAGGTCACGATACCTCTTTCTTTATCCATAAAAAAGCGATTTTCGGATGCCTTATGGTGTATAATAAAAACAGTTTTACGTAATTTATGACCTGTTCTGATATTTGAAATTTCTGATGTTTAGTGAAATTTATACCGTTACCGGCCCGGTGGGACTGGTTCTGATTGTTATGGCAGTCGTGGCCGCGTTTCTGGCACTGTACAGTTTCAGTTATGTTTTTCTGTCTCTGATGAAATTCAGAGCCTTCATAAAATCTTCCTCCAGTCTGCGTTCACTTCCTGAAGATCTGAAAAAGTGGATTGACGGAAATGAATTCTGCTACATATCCGTACTTACTCTTAAACGTCTGCTGAACAGAAAGGAAGTTTCCGCCGAAAACATCCGTCAGGAAACGGGATTTCTTTTCAACATCAGATTAAAAGGTCTATTCAGCGCCCTGACCTGCCTTAAGGTTATTGCCGTAATATCTCCGTTATGCGGACTTCTGGGAACGGTTCTCGGTATGCTTGAAGTCTTTGACGCTCTGTCACTCAATACAGGAGTAAACCCTGCTCTTCTGTCGAAAGGCATATCCGAAGCACTTATTACCACAGTAATGGGACTTGTAATAGCCATTCCGGCACTTATTGCCTTTCATCTTATTAACCTGTGGGTCAGAACAATCAGCGGATCCATTCTGAATAAACTCAGTCTCAATATGGATGACCTCGACAACAGACCGGAACTGAAAGCGGAGACCGCCGACAGACTCAACGGTCTGGATTTTCATGATGAACCGGCTGACGTCAGACAGTAATAAAGGATTTTTCCGGAATGAGTAATTTTCTGTACGATTCAGACAAAGAGGATTTCAACATCGATCTGACCCCGTTAATCGATGTTATCTTCATGCTTATCATTTTCTTTGTCCTGACCACAAGCTTCATTACCACCGGAATAAAAGCGGAACTGCCGAAATCAGAACATGCATCCTCTATAACCGACAGTGAATACCTGATAACCGGTTTTGATGAAAACGGAAATCTGATGCTTGACAGATCCCCGTGTACCATTGAGGAACTGGAACAGGCCATTCTTGAAAATCCTGACAGGGAAATCAATCTGTATACTGATCGCAACACTCCTTTTGAAAAAGTCATCAGAATAATCGACCTTGCCAAAACACATCGAAACGGCAGAATAATCATCACCACCGTAAACGACGGAGAGCAGTCAGGCAGATGACAAACAGAACGGTTTTTCAATCAGTCATTACAGCTTTTTCCGGAACTGTCATTCTGACGGTTGCGGTAATCGCCCTCCTGCTGAATCACCTGAATCATTCTGAAATGAATACCGGAGATCCCTCCGGACTGATTATTACGGAAATAATATCCTTAAACGGAGGAAGCGGCAGGTCCGTAAATCCCAATGCCGTCTCAGGCTCAGACATACACAGCGAACCGCCGGCATCCGAAACGGTAAAGGAAAGTACTCCGAATCATACCTCAGCCGAAAAGCATACGGCAGACGTAAGCGACAAGGCGGCAGCCGTAAAAAAAACGGAAACGGAGAACAGAACTGCAACTAAAAAAACACGTCATCAGCAAAAAACACGCAGACAGGAATCCGTCAGTAAAAAAACAGCCTCTGACAAATCCGCAGCTGAACATAATTCAACCTCCCCCGCAAAAATAAATAATCAGACCGGCAGCAGTACCGGAACTTCCGGGGAAAAAGGAAAAAGCATCGAAGCATCCGATTCCGGAGCCTCATCATCTTCAACCTCGGGAACAGCGAAAAATACAGCTGAGGCAAATCACTACAACAAAGCCTACGGCATTCTTGTCAATAGAGCCAGACAGCTTCACACCTATCCCTACCAGGCGGTAAAAAGAGGTATTGAAGGCCGGGGGCTTCTGACCGTAACTATCAACAGAAAAGGAATTGTTGTGGCATCAAAACTTGCAAAGAGCAGTAATTCTCCAATACTTGACAAGGCAATGATAAGCCTAGGGGAAAAATTAATAGGATTTGATACAGGCATTACAGGCATGGATCTCATGGTGAACATTCCTCTTGTATACAGAATTACCAGATGACGGCAGAGAACATTTTTACCGGTTCGTTTCCTGTTAATTGCACTTCAGATCCAAATTTACTTACTGCTGTTGCATGAAAAAATCAGTATAAATCTGTTTTTTTTGTTAAAATATCAACCAGTCGATTGTATGTGTAATAATCAGTCTTCCTTTTTTATGAAGCCTGACGTATCCATAAGGAGCAGACTTACCGCCAATGATCTTTAATCCTTATCTTAACCTGAGATTTATTAATCATCTTAATGAAGTTCATTACGTTCCTTTTTCCGCACCAGAGCTGTACTGGGCCACTCAGACCTGTCAGTCGGAGGTTCTGGCGTACACCGAACGTCTGTTAAGACAGGACAAGGTAAGTAATTACACGTCACTTAAAAATTATCTGATTTCCATAAGAGATACTGACGCATGGAAAATCGGAGCTTTCAAGTTTTTCCATCACTACAACAAGACACATCCGAATTCCATTTCCGGTTTAAGTCTCAAAAATGACTCCACCTCAATGGAAAACTTTATTGACGGACTGGAAATCAATCCGAACCTCGGTGATTACTATGAAGAATGCGGACATGACCCGCATCTGGCACTGAAGTATTCCGTATCCAAAATCATCTGCGATGAAAGACGGCTCAACTGGATGAACACCTTCTGTGACAAATTCTCCACCATACTTGATATCGCGGCTGACACGGGGATTGTTCTCAGTAATCTGACCAAACAGCTGGATCTTGTGGACAGTGCTTTCAGCATAGGAATCATCAACCAGGCAGAATACGACGACCTGCTTAAAATATGCGGTGAAAGAATCATCAAGATGTATTCATCATGGGGAGAATACCTGGCCGCATCCCTGCTCTGCAAGCTTTACGACATCTGTCTCTCATCCGCAGAGGTGAAATACCTGCCCCGTCAGGCGCAGACGCTGCTTGACAGCTACTATCTGTGCTGCAACAACGATCTCAATGACATTCTGACAGTACCGGGATGGGATGACGCGGATCTCAGGGATCTGAAGGAAGCTCTCAGACCTCTGGTAAACGCAGAATCTCTTGATTCCCGCTGGAACAGCGCATGCAACAGGGAACTTGTATGTGTAAACAAGCTCACCGGCGGTTTCCGTCTGTTTGAAGAAAAATTTATTCCCTACATCAGAGAACACCATCTGAATTTATTCATTAAGGAATCAGGTAAGTTTGACGAATTCATTCCCATCGTCGGTGGCAAGGATTTCAATATCTACCTGAAGACGCTTCATCTTCCTCTGGTTGAAAATGAAGTTCCTCTCATGCTTTCAAAATTCGGACTTTTTACCAATCTGGGATTCTGGTCATTCGACGTATCCCCTAATGCCGTATTCACGCAATGGCCTGAACATCTGACCGTTGATGCGGGAATTCCCGTGAACAAGGATTACGGACACATATCCATACCGTTCTACATCAGGGAACTTCGCTGTGATATCAATATCAGTCTTCCTCATCAGTACACCTGCAACAGTCTCTTTCTGAAGAAATCTCCAACGGAACAGGCTGAGTATATTCGCAGGGAAACCGACGATCTGCAGACCTTTTTCAGCAGACTTCCGCAGTTCCTTAAATAATATCCATTGTTACGGACATGTCATTAAAAAACTCCCCGGACATTCCGAATTTTATGTTCCAGAGAGTTCTTTCACGCAGATTGTCAGATATTACCGCAGTTCCGGTACTTTTAAGGAGCTGTCAGAATAAAACCTTTTTTAAGAACGATGTAACCATCCCGGTCAGAATTCTGCATCATGGCCACAATGATTTCCCACCATAGGCAGACAAGCAGAACAAGTGCCGGAATAACCAGAAAACTTGCTAAACACATAACGAGGTAAACAATACCCATACCGATCTGGCCTGCATAGAACTTATGTACACCAAAAGCTCCAAGGAAAAATGCAAACAGGATATACGGAAGTTTCTGAACTCTTACAACTTCAGACCAGTTATAGATTCCCGTTCCGTTAGTACCGTTCAAACTGTTTCTGTATCTAATTCCGAGCTGACGCTCCTGAGCCTCATGAACCAGCTGCCGCATGAATTCATCAAGATTTGAGGTTATGTACGAATGAAGTGATGAAAAAGATATACCTGCGTGTTCAGCAATATCCCTGACCAGCTGACTGAGCTTTGCAGGATCATTCACTTCCTCCGCACTCAGTCTGGTTGATATGGGCCGGATGTCATGATTTATTCTCATACCGGACGGATCAATATCCATGTGAACAGCAGACATGACTGCTCTGCTGAAAGAAAGATAAATCTGCAGCGCCCTTTTTCCTGAAGCCGGCATCAGAATGAATGCATAACTGTCATCCTGAAAATCATAATCTGTGTTGAAATTGTACATTATCTCACTTGATTTTATTTCTACACGCATAACAACCTCTCGGTAAAAAATCTTTCTTCACTGCAGACATCAGAACACAGTATGATGAAAATCAGCACACAAATCAAAAAAAACTTCAGCAAAATCATGCGAAGCTCGATTCTGCTGAAGTTTTAATCAGAAAATAACTAATAATTCCCTGATTTTAAGCCTTGGTGTTTACAAAACCGGCCTTAAGAGTAATACGGCCGTTTTCATCAGCATTTGCCATCGCAGCCACAATGATTTCCCACCATACGCAGACAAGCAGAACAAGTCCCGGAATAACCAGAAAACTTGCTAAACACATAACGAGGTAAATAATACCCATACCGATCTGGCCTGCATAGAACTTATGTACACCCAAAGCTCCAAGGAAGAAAGCTAAAAGAATATAAACCAGTTTATCTACGGTAACTGTTTGAACATTTGCTGAATCAGTCATAATTTCACCTTTTTAATATTTTATTAACAATTGCGATTCAAGTATATATTTATCGTTATCTATAAACATTTATATTTGCTTATACTGCATCTTTATTTGTAACATTGTTCACATATTTATATATTTTTACATAAAAATACAGAATCACTTTTTCACTATGAACAAAAATTCTATTTATTAAGTTTTCAGAAACAGTTGCCAGAGTCTTTTAAAAATCACGCTCTGGTATTTATAAAACCGGCTTTAAGCGTTATTCGTCCTTTTTCATCAGTTTTAGCCAGCAATGCCTCAATTATTTCCCACCATACGCAGACCATAAGAATCAGTCCGGGAATAACCAGAAAACTCGTAAGACACATCAGCAGATAGATAATTCCGTACCCAACCTGCCCGGCATAGAACTTGTGCACACCAAAGCTGCCAACTAAGAACGCCATTACCAGATAACCTATTTTGTCCACACGGACTGTGTTTCCGGCATAAAAACCTGACGATGAATTTCTGGTCACATGCGGAGGGGGTGTTACGGCCACCTGCAGATTATTGCTTAATGATGAATTTACATATGCAGCAATCTGTCTTTCAATTACGTTCACAGCCATTTCATATGAACTGCCGTTCGGAAGAACAGGAAATGAGGTTCCCTGATTATAAAGTGCGGTACCGAAAAATTTTATAAAGGAGATATTAAAACGATGATCATAGGTTATCAGAAGTTCAGCAGCCTGTTTTAAAGCTTCTTCCTGGAACGGAACATCCTCGCCGGGACGAAGACAGGCATCCTTTGCGGTAGTTACCTGATAAGAAAAGAAAACAGTACAGATATACATATACTGCTCATGAGAAAACACCCCCTGAACATACAGTCCGGCAGCAGCAAATCTTCTGGCATACGCATAAGCCATTCTGACCAGCGGTGACAGTTCCGGTATATTAAGGGCTCCGAGATCATCACTTATGTTGCCGAAAATTCCGCACGCAAGATTGTGAGTTTTACAAACCGCGTCAATCAGTCTCTGTTCCATGTTTTCCTCCTGAAATATCACTTTAAGAATTATGCTTTAAGTATATATTTAATCATCTGACTTGCAACTGAATCTGCCTGCTGTAATTCACCTTTTTGCGAAGTGTGCCGGATTATGCTGTAAAGATTCGGATTCTGCAGTCCGCATTCGGGAAGTACACAGAAGAACACCGTTACCAATCCTATAACCGGTAACGGTGTTCTCTAAAGGTTCACACTTAAGTATAGTCCTGATTACCGGAACTATCCTCTTATTCTCAGATAAGTTCTGTGAGGGATAAATGAAAGCAGGGTAACCAGTCCGGCAACAGCAGTGTTGCACACGAAAATAATGATAATCCACTGAACCATGGTCAGACCTGCAAAATCCCAGGCGGCATCACCGCATACTCCGGTAGGAGCAAAAACTGAAGGAATCCATTCATCAAGTTTCATATATGACGGGAAGTTTGCATGAAAACCGCAGGTGGTTGTTGAAGCAAACGGATCAAGAAGAGACTTCTGATAATCTATTTCATATCCGCGGTGTTCAATGGATATCACCAGTCCCCACACTGATGAAACAAGCCAGATCACACTTGAAAGAAGTCTTACCGGCATAAATCTCGGAATGGTAACACCGATAATGGCGGCTATGCCGAAAAACATGAAGCAGGCTCTTTCATACACACACTCAATACACGGATTGAGTTTCAGATAATACTGAAAATACAGACCGCATGCTTCATAAAAAATAAAGCCTAAAAAAAGCAGTCCCCAGAGAACTCTTGTATGAGGAAACCAAATCTTCAGAAAAAAATCTTTTATAAGTTTCATTATTCATTCCATTTTTACTGTGCAGGCCGACTATCAGACATTACTGCGGCTCAGAACACCACAGCCTAACCGAATTTTATAACAAAGCCGGGGACAGCGGTATTTCTCTGCACTTTTTTACAGTCATTATGCTAACTTCATCTACATAAAAACAAATTACAGCCCATAAAACACGCCATACATCCGGCATAAACGATACTGCATACTGCAATATCGTAAATATTGAAACAGCATTTTAACAGATATCAAACACAATATTACTAAATGTTTATTATTTTTGTATTAAAAAATGTAAATTTCTCATTTTCAAAATAAAAAAAATATAAAGTGAGTTTTTATAAATCAGATGACCTATAATCAGATTATGGATTTCAATGATTTTGTCAGCTGCATAAAATTATTTTGATTCCAATAAACAGTCCACTAACCCCACTAACGTAAGTACTTTTGCAGTACAAGGAGTTGTTATGAGTCTATTTTTACCTAAACTCAAATATGAACTGGATGAATTGGAACCGTTCATTTCCGCCAGAACCATGGATTTCCACTACAACAAGCATTTCCAGAATTACATCAATACCGCAAACACCCTGATTCAGGACACTGATTTTGCGGACAAGTCTCTCAAGGAAATCGTTCAGACATCCATCGGACCAATCTTCAACAATGCGGCTCAGGCATTCAACCATGAATTCTATTTCAACTGTCTGTGTCCTAAAGGCAAGGCAGTGCAGATACCATCCGCTCTTGCCGAAGCAATCAATGACAATTTCGGCTCACTGGCCAACTTCAAGGAACAGTTCACAAAGAATGCCATCGGCAATTTCGGTTCCGGATGGACATGGCTGGTTCAGAATCCGGTAAGCCGCAAGCTCTCAATTGTAAACACCGGCAATGCCGCCACCCCGCTTACCGACGGCATGAGCGTTCTTCTCTGCATAGACGTATGGGAACATGCCTACTATCTGGATTACCAGAACCGTCGCAAGGACTATGTTCTTGAATTCTTTGACTATATTGACTGGGACTTTGTTGCTTCCAATCTGATTAAGTAAATAAAATACCGGAAATTTTTTTTCCTGATTTCTGAAAAGGAACAGCCTGCTGTTCCTTTTTTACTAAATCTGAGATAACAGTGAAACGCTACTTTACGCGTAGATGTTCATTCTGCATGATGTAAGTCTTTTCATCTCATATCCATCAGTTTCACAATCATTCATAAAATGATACTATGTACGGAATGATTGATTAAGATTCATGGTAATTACACATATGATCCCTCAGCTAATATACACTCTCATCCTGCTTGGAATAGCAGGCATATCCATACTGTTAAGCGTCATTGCATACTTTTATTCCGATTCAGTTGTACCTTCTTTTTTGATTTTCTTAATAAGCTTCGCAGTCCTTTATCTGATTATCAGTTTATGGGATAAAAAGCGAGTAAAAGCACATGATGAGAAAGTACATCAGACAGTGGAATCCATGAACAATGGAGATTATTACCGCAGTACCGGGTGGCAGAATGCATACAGGGAATACAAAAATACTCATCAGCTCACGGATACAGCAGGTTCCAGAATAACAAACCGTGTAAAAAGCTTCTATAAATATGCCTTTTCCAATCTGACCGGAGCCGCATTACTGACACTCATAGTCGTGACTTACCTGACAATGACCGGCCTTTTCGGTTCCATGTTTTCAGAATATCCTGAATGGTACTGCCGTCTCGCTCTAATACTGGGCCTGCCGGCAATAATATACTATGCGTCTCTCAATATGATAGGTTTTGTCACTACCGTTCCATACAAGCAATGGAAAAACAAACAGCATTTTTCAAAAAGTTTTACCCTTGATGATATAGAAAAACTGATGAATTCCGGTAAATACATCGCCGCTCACAACTCACTGATAATCTTCGGCAATAAACATGTGCTTCTGAGCAATCGTACCGGCACCATTTTTCTGCCTTATGAAAATATCAGAGAAATAGGACAGGCTGTTCATGTCCGCCCTATGTATATAAGTACTTCACGTTACGGAAAAAAACGTTATGAAGGACTCGGCTATTCCAACAAATTAATTATCAGTTTTGTTACCAAGGAAGAAGATCTTATTCCTCAATTCTGGAAACCGCTCCGTTCTTACTGGACGCCTTTTCTTGGCAAATATGAGGTCAGCGAATTATTTTCAGACGGAATTTCTGCTGATTTCGGCTCACAAGGATTCTCAACCGCATTCACTTTCAATACTTATCAGATAAAAATGATCATTGATGAATTCGACAGAAGAGGCATTTTTCATCAGTCTGAACAGAAAGACATGACCTTATTCTTTGAGAATGAAGAACCTAGTCTCATCGACACTCTGAGCCACAGCAACATTTCGGATTTCTTTTAAAAATCCATCCTGCTGATTACATAATATTTTTCTGAACATCAGACAAAGCATGACTGTCCGGTCATGCTTTGTCTGTCTGATAAAACCAAAGTGCAGACCACATCTTTCTGCAAACGTTTTCTCACCTTATCAGAGCTGAGAATACATCAAAAATGTGATAGAATACGCACGTTTATTTAATAATTGACTATTTTCGGGGTTATTTATTCATGACTTCTACAGAAAAACCACTATTTGTAACATGTGCCCTGCCGTATGCAAACGGCTCTATTCATTTAGGTCACATTCTCGAACACATTCAGGCTGATATTTACGTTCGTTTCCAGCGAATGCTCGGCCGTAAGGTATATTTTGTCTGTGCAGATGACCAGCACGGAAGTCCAATCATGCTCAAGGCACAGAAAATGGGCATAACTCCCGAAGCAATGATCGCTGAAGTGGAAAAGGAACATCACGCTGACTTTGCCGGCTTCAACATCACCTACGATAACTACTACCGCACCAACTCTCCTGAAAATCAGGAAATCTGCTGCAGCATGTTCAACAAGCTTAAGGAAAAGGGATATATCAAGACCCGTACCATTTCCCAGCTGTTCGATCCTGAAAAGAACATGTTCCTTCCGGACAGATTCGTAAAAGGAACCTGTCCTAAGTGCGGAGCAGCAGACCAGTACGGCGACAACTGCGAAGTATGCGGTGCAACCTATTCACCTACAGAATTAAAGGATGCCTATTCAACCATTTCAGGTGCCAAGCCTGTTCTCAGGGAATCCGAACATTACTTCTTCGATCTTCCTCAGTTCGAAGAATTTCTGAAGACCTGGACCAAGAGCGGCGTTCTTCAGGCTGAAATGAGCAATAAGCTTCAGGAATGGTTCGAACAGGGACTGCAGGAATGGGACATCAGCCGTGATGCGCCATATTTCGGATTTAAGATTCCGGGTACCGATGACAAGTATTTCTATGTATGGCTTGACGCTCCTGTAGGATATCTTGCCTCTCTCAAGAACCTTCTCGACAAGCAGGGTATCAGCGTTTACGACATTATCGACAAGAAGAATGACACTGAAATCGTTCACTTCATCGGTAAGGACATTCTCTACTTCCACTCACTGTTCTGGCCGGCCACAATGGAAGGCTGCGGTTACAAGTCACCAAGCAAGATTTTTGTTCACGGTTACGTAACCGTAAACGGAGCAAAGATGAGTAAGTCAAAAGGTACCTTCATCAAGGCTTCAACATATCTCAAGCACTTCAATGCGGAATGTCTGAGATACTACTATGCCTCTAAGATGAACGGCAAGATTGACGACCTTGACTTCAACCTTGAAGACTTCGTAGCCAAGGTTAACTCAGATATCGTTAACAAGATTGTAAACCTTGCTTCCAGAACCGCAGGTTTCGTAACCAAGAAGTTCAACGGCAGACTGGCAGATACAATTGCTGATCCTGAATTTCTGGCTAAATTCACAGCCATCAAGAATTCAGTTCGTGATGCCTACCTGAACAGAGAATACAGCCACGCCATCCGTGAAATCATGTCTCTGGCTGACCTTGCCAACAAGTATGTTGACGACAACGCTCCATGGGTTATTGCCAAGGATGAAAGCAAGCAGAAGGAACTTCTGGACATCTGTACCATGTCTCTGAACATGTACAGAATTCTGATTACCTACCTCTCACCTATTCTTCCTGAATTAACCGAAAAGAGCGCCGACTTCCTGGCAACCGATTTATCATGGGACAGCATCGAAACTCCACTGACCGGCTCTGAAATCAAACCGTTCAAGGCTCTGTTCACCAGAATCGACAGCAAGACCGTTGCTCAGATGATTGAAGATTCCAAGGAAGATATCAAGGCAGAACAGGCTCCTAAGGCAGAAAAGAAGCAGGCAAAGAAGGATGACGATGAAGCTCCTGCACAGATTACCATTGACGAATTCGCCAAGGTTGACATGCGTGCCGCCAAGGTACTAGCATGCGAAGCCGTTCCTGAATCAAAGAAGCTTCTCCGTTTCGAACTTGATTTAGGCAACGGTGAAAAGCGTCAGATTTTCTCAGGCATCAAATCAGCCTACCAGAATCCTGAAGAACTTGTCGGCCGTTTTGTAATTGTTGTATACAATCTGGCTCCGCGCAAGATGAAATTCGGCGTATCTGAAGGCATGATTCTCAGTGCCGGCTCCGGCGACAAGGATATATTCCTGTTAAGCGCTGACAGCGGTGTTAAACCAGGTGATCGTGTGATGTAATCCGTAACGGATTGAATCGTACCAGTCCTCATGACGGAAAACCGTCATGAGGATTTTTTTATCATTCCATTACAGACTGTAAAAGCAGAACCCCGTGCAGAAATAACTGCACGGGGTTTTTCTTATTGACTTTCAGTAATGTAAGAATTACTTAGCCTTGATTACTTCGAGACCGTTCATGTACTTTCTGAGAACTTCAGGAACAACAATTGAACCGTCAGCCTGCTGATAGTTTTCCATTACGGCAACCAGACAGCGACCAACAGCAAGACCTGAACCGTTAAGAGTATGAACCAGTCTGGTCTTACCGTCTGTATCACGGAAACGTGCCTGCATTCTTCTTGCCTGGAAATCGGTACAGTTAGAGCATGAAGAAATTTCTCTGTAGCAGCCCTGGGCAGGAATCCACACTTCAAGGTCATAGGTCTTGGCAGAGCTGAATCCCATATCACCGGTGGACAGAGCCATTACACGATATGGAAGCTTTAATTCCTTCAGTACGTCTTCAGCGTCAGAGGTAAGCTGTTCAAGAGCTTCCCATGAATGATCCGGATGAACCACCTGTACCATTTCTACCTTGTCGAACTGATGCATTCTGATTAAACCGCGGGTATCACGGCCTGCTGAACCTGCTTCTGATCTGAAGCAAGGAGTATGAGCGGTAACCTTGAGAGGAAGATCCTTCACATCAAGAATGGTGTCACGAACGATATTGGTCAGAGGAACTTCCGCGGTAGGAATAAGACAGAACTTGCGGTTAACATTGTCACCGTCGGCATTACCGTCAAGAGAAGTATGGAAAAGGTCTTCCGCAAACTTTGGCAGCTGACCGGTACCGTATAAAGAGTCGTGATTCACGAGATATGGTACGTAGCATTCTGAATAGCCGTGCTTTTCAGTATGGATATCCAGCATGAACTGAGCAAGTGCTCTGTGCAGACGGGCAATAGGACCGCGCATCAAAGCAAAACGCGCACCGGAAATCTTACGAGCATTGTCAAAATCAAGCTGAGCGAGATTTTCACCGAGTGCAACGTGATCTTTAGGTTCGAAATCAAATTCTCTCGGGGTACCCACTACACGTACAACAACGTTTTCGGTTTCATCCTTGCCTACAGGAACTGAATCGTCAGGGATGTTAGGAACGGTAAGAGCGTAAGTATTAATTTCAGCAAGAACAGCATCCTGCTTAGCCTTAACTTCTGTGAGCTCTTCACCAATCTGCTTAACCTGTTCCTTAATGGCTGAAACATCTTCGCCATTCTTCATAGCCACACCAATTGACTTGGAAAGGCTGTTACGCTGGGCCTGAAGGTCCTGAGTCTTAATCTGAAGTTCACGACGCTGTTCTTCGAGGCCGTTTAACTTATCAACATCAAGCTTAAAATTACGGGTTGCCAGGCGGGCTGCGGCATATTCAATCTCGCCGCGAAGATATTTTGAATCTAGCATTTAAAAAGACCACAAATTCAATATGTTTTGCTTAAAAACAAACTTTCTCAAAAATCATTCCTGTTAAAGGAATACGAAAAATTTAAAACCAAGTGAATTATACTCTAATTTGCATAAAAAGGCATTATGGTAACTGCTTTAGAAAGCTAAAAAGCTTATGGTTTTATTCTGTTTTAATCAGATTCACGTACTTATTTAAGGAATCCTCTCCATGAAGGTGTTAACTCATGTTAAGGACTGCAGCCAAAAAAATCGTGTTTTTACCGGAAGGCCTTAATCTGAACCGCTGCCTTTCCGCCAAAAAAGAAGTCCCGGCAGTGCCGGGACTTTTATTCCTACAGTCGTCTGTTCTTTTTAAGAGAAAGATGCTTTACCACAACTTCCTTCTTACGTTTCTGGAAATACTTGGCCAGGGTTTCAGCAATATACACACTGCGGTGCTGACCGCCGGTGCAGCCTATTGCCACGGTCAGATAACTTCTGTTTGAACGTTCAAAAAACGGCAGCCACTGATTCAGCAGGCTGTCGATATTCTGGATATAAAGCTGGACTTCCGGATAATCGGCAAAGAAATCAACAACCTCCTGATCGAGACCGGTTAAAGGTCTGAGTTTTGCAACCCAGTGAGGATTAGGCAGAAATCTGGTGTCGAAAACGAAATCCGCATCCTTGGCAATACCGTTTTTGAAACCGAAGGATTCAAAAATCATGGTCAGGGATTTTTCTTTTTTGCCGAGAACAAGGGAAGTAATATGCTGTGACAGATCATGGATACTCAGGTTTGAAGTGTCGATTCTGGCATCAGCAAGCTCCGCTATAGGATCCAGAATGTCATGTTCCCTGATTATCGCCTCTCCCAGAGAAAGCTTTTCCTGCCCCTTGGAAAGCGGATGAAGTCGTCTGGTTTCCTCGTATCGCTTAATCAGAATCTGGTCATCTGCATCCAGGAAAATACTGATTACCTCATTATTTGGATCGTTCTTTATCGAATCGACGAAATTTGAATAATCCTCGGTGTTCTTGGAAAAATTTCTGATATCAATGCTGACGGCCACGGAAGAATAATCCTGACTGCTGAGTTTAACAAGTTCAGGCAGAAACGCCATAGGCAGATTATCGACACAATAGAAGCCAAGATCCTCAAGAACCCCCAGCGCTATTGACTTACCGGCACCGCTGCGGCCGCTGACAATAAATAATCTCATAACTGCTACCCATGTGACTGTTAAACACTGAAAAACTTAACTGAATTATCAGATAACAAAATTCAGGAAACCGTTTTTATTATACTTCATATAGCCTTATTTTATCGAAATTATCGATATAAAACAGCATAAACAGAATTAAATGATAAGCCAAAACTTAAAAATAACGTTAAAGGTTAAGAAATTGTATTTATTTTTAAGCAAAAAATCCCCGGACGCAGAATCCGGGGTAAATCGCTCAAAACAAATTATATGAAAAAACACCACTATGCCTGCCATCATGAAGATGGTGCCAGCCGTCGTGATTGCGGATCAGATCTTTTCCGTCAGAAATAAAACTGCACACCAGTCCGCCGTTGAAAAAAGATCCGAAATTAGGTTTTGCATCAGTCTTTTATTATTATCTCTGATGTATTAAATTTTATGCTCTGTTGCTGGCAATAACGTTTTTGATACTGTCGCAGATCTTCATGGCAACCTTAGGATTGTTCATGGTATAAATATGAATACCATCTACACCCGCGGCCAGGAGATCAATAATCTGATTAGTCGCAAAAGCAATGCCCGCGTCAAAAAGAGCTTCCTTATTGTCTGCAAATTTATCCAGCATTCTCTTCAGATTGTCAGGCAGTGACGCACCGCAGAGACCTACCATTCTTTCAATCTGTGCCTTGTTGATTACAGGCATGATACCGGCTTCAATAGGAACATTGATGCCTGCAACCTTGCACAGCTCGATAAATCTGTAGAAAATATCATTATCAAAAAACAGCTGGGAAACAAGATGCTGTGCACCTGCATCAACCTTGCGCTTAAGATTGATTACGTCTTCACTGAGGCTAGGGGCTTCAGGATGACCTTCAGGATAGCAGGCCGCACTGATACCGAGGTCGCTGTGCTGCTTCACAAAGGTAATCAGATCGGAAGCATGCATGAAATCATTCTTGGGAGCAAGATTCGGATTATGATCGCCTCTTAACGCCAGAATATTATCAATGTCATTAGCCTTGAGATTATTAACCATCTCGATGATTTCGTCTTTTGAGTAATTGAGACAGGTCAGGTGAGCTACTGCTTCAATACCGAAATTCTTCTTGATTTTACTGGCGATTTCAACTGTTTTGGAATTGGTAACTGAACCACCGGCACCGAAGGTTACGGAGATGAAATCAGGTTTGAGTTCGGTAAGAATTCCCAGGGTTTCATCTATACTCTTCAGAGCTTCATCTCTCTTCGGAGGGAATATCTCAAAAGACACTACCGGTTTTTTCTGTTTAAAAATTTGAGCGACCTGCATAAAAGCACCTTTAATTATTAATTATTTATTATTTACTGTATTTATTTTTAGTTTTCGAAGCTCTCAGGCTTCATTTGCTGCTATTTTATAACAAAGCTGGACGTTTGGATAATTATATAAAAAACTAACATGTTATAAAATAATTCTATAGCAATAATTTTTTCTTAGAACATTGTTTACGTGGAACCTGCCGGAATATTAAATTTCCTCGTCAATTTCACTGACATCGGAAAGAAGACAGTTTTCCGGCAGAGCATCCTTAAGATAACTGATGTAGGTATCCACCAGAGGGTTTGGAGTTATATCCTTATGCTGCAGAATAACAATGTCCATATACCCCTTCTCAACCAGCGGAATAGCCTTGATTTCAGGATTCAGCTCCTGCTCAATAACACCTGATGAGATGGTATAACCGTTAAGACCTGTCAGCAGGTTGAACAGAGTTGCACGGTCGCTTACTCTTATCATTCTGCTGCCCTCAGGGTTTTTCATTACTTCTTCGGAGAAGTAGTCGGCACTGTAACCGCCCTGTTCAAAGCTCAGGAAAGGCATGTCCTTAAGATCCGCAAGTGTAACGTAGGGACGGGTACAGAGACTGTTTTTATTGCTGATAAACACGTGAGGAGTAAGTCTGGCCAGGGGAGTATAGGTAATATTCTGTTCCTTGAGCAGTCGTTTCAGCAGACGGCTGTTGTTCTTTGAAAAGTAGATAATCCCCACATCCGCACTTAAATTATGAACGTCCTGAATGATGTCCCTGGTTCTGGTTTCGCGCAGACAGAAGTCATACTTCTCCATACCGAACTTTTCCACCAGACGGATGAAGGAGCTTACCGCGAACGAATAGTGCTGGGCGCTTACCACAAACTTTACCGTTGAATTCTTTTTCTTTTTGAAATGCTCCTTCAGCAAATCGGCCTGAGCAAGAATCTGTCTTGCATACCCCAGAAATTCCATGCCCTCATTTGTAATCTCAATACCGTGATTCGTGCGATTGAAAATTTTTGTGTCTACTTCCGACTCTAAATCCTTTATCGCCGTGGAAATGGTCGGCTGAGTCACAAAAAGCGAGGCAGCAGCTTCATTAATTGATCTGAAACTGGCCACAGCCAGGACATATTTAAGCTGAACTAAAGTCATAGAAACTCCGGAACTAATGAATCAAGTGTTAATCAAACCTTTTATATAAATATGTATGACATCATACCAAATTACAGCGATAACAAGCACAAATATTATCTTATAAAAAGAATTTTATAAATTTTTTAAATATTTTTCACAAAAACTTAACAATTTTTACAAATCTGATGTATAATGGTCACAACTTAAGCATACTTCTGTATAGAATGTTTGAGTTCGTTATTTATTTTTCATTTTTCCTCAAATGTTGATGATTTGCCGCCAGTTCACCTGGCGGTTTTTTTTATCCTTTTACACTCCTCAGAAAACGAAATACGCTCTGATTTCATGTTAGCATAAACCCCGGGTTCAGTTAAAACAATCCGACGGCACCCTGTTTCCTCCCCATTCAGCGACAGACGATCCCTGTTTTTCCGATATCAGTATTCCGGTAAATATCTTTATCAATGACAATCTTCAGACCTATCCATAAAATATAAGTTATTCACAATACTTTATACACAATTTATATTATTAACAGACTCATTTCTCTAAAACCTGTATGTATATACAATATAAACGGTGTATATCGACTATATAATCTGAATAATTTAAAAGTTATCCACAATTTATTACTTTAATCTAAACAAATTATATTTGTTAAACGATCGCAAAAGTTGACCACCTAAACGAATTAAAGTTGACCGCCTATAAATTATGAAACAAATAGATAATGGAGTGGTCATGAAAAGATCTAAAAAACATAAAATATCGGAATATCTTATAAAAGAAAATGGGTATTCCAGAATGTTTGATTCAATATTTCAAAATCAGATCCATGTGTTAAACGAGTAAATTTGTTGACACTAAAAAACGAGTAAAAGTTGACACCTAGAGATTATACCTATTTATCGTTTTCTTCCAGTAATTTTTCTTTTCTTGCGGACATAAGTCTATAACTGTCACCGTTGATAGTAAGAACACAGCTGTGATGGAGTAGCCTGTCCAAAATAGCAGTGGCTTACGTACCATAAAACAGCTGTCAGTGTTGATATTTGGGGCAAATGCCTTTAATATCTGACTCTAGAAGTTATGGCATTTTTCCGGTTCCCCGTAAAAACCTGCAATAAACCGGCATCGCCAGGATTCAGTCCGTTAACGGACAGAATTAAAAATACGGCATATGAATTTTCGGGGAAGAAGTAATTAAGGATTCAGTATGAGCGAAAATAAGGTTGAACTGTTAGCTACCCCGTACGGTGAGGTGGCTTACGAATCATTCCGTGAGCTTGGTTTTGCTTTTGCGGATAAAAGTGACGTAATTAAAGAACTCGAAGGTAAAAACGTTCCGCGTCATCCTGTTCTGCTGCGTCCGCGACGCTTCGGTAAAAGCACCTTCGTTCAGATGCTCAAATGCTTCTATGACATCTCATACAAAGACAGATATGATGAGATCTTCAACGGAAAGAGTATCTATACGGAAAACCTTCCCTGTCATAATACCTACCATGTTATCAATTTTGACTTTTCCATGGTTAACACCCAAAGCAATACCGCCATGCTGAACAGCTTTTTTTCAGCGGTTGCAAACGGCATTGACGACTTCAAAAGAAGATATTCTGATTTTACTTTTGATTATAGGAAGCTTGATAAGTCAGACTCAGTCACACTGTTCAATAACTTTGCATCAGCTTATTCCGATTACGCAAAAACAGTTTTAAGCCTTAACGCATCTGAGAACAGTAATTACGGCAGACTCTATGTAATGATTGACGAATACGATAATTTTGCCAGTCAGATCCTTTCACAGGATATTGAACTGTTTCGTACCATCACCGGTAATAACGGATTCCTGAAAGCATTCTATGCTGCCATCAAAGCTGCTGCGGCAAATGCAAATTGTATCGCCAGAACCTTCATTACCGGGGTGTCATCAGTATCCCTTGATTCTCTTACCTCCGGTTTCAATATTGCCCTCAATGTTACTTCCGATGCCTGTTTTAACGAATATGCAGGCTTTACCGAAGATGAACTGGCCACTCTGATACCCCAGCTTGTTGATATCAGACAGCTTGGAGTAAGCACGGAGGAAATCATTGCAAGAATGAAACCCGTGTATGACGGATACTGTTTCAGTCAGGAGGCGGAACATACCGTGTTCAATTCCTCCATGTGCCTCTATTATCTGAGAACCGTACAGAATAAGAAGCAGTTTCTCCCTCCAGAAAATTATATGGATCCCGCATCAGACCATGACGGTTCAAAACTTCAGCAGCTTTTTGAAATTGCAGAACCAGGTCTGGCCGATGAAATCATGGAAAACTATCTGGCTAATAATCTGTTCTTCATTGACAAACTCTCGGAAAACATCAACCTGAATAAAACAACCGGTTATGATCGTGACAGGCTTCTGTCAATGCTCTATTATCTCGGATATCTGACCATCGATAAGAACGCATCAGACATTTCCTCCCTGGCACTGAAAATACCGAATCTTTTCATGTCAAAGCTTTTTGCCGAGTGTACTGCAGACCTGAAATTAAAGCCGAACAGGATATTCTCTGATTCCGTACTTGATATATCGGCACTGCAGAATGTTCAGGATGACATCAGTTCATTCGCGTCATCATGTACCGAATTCCTGAGCGGTATTTTTACCAATCAGTTACTGACTCACATGAGTGAAATGGCTCTTAATCTGACGCTCTACACTAAGCTGAAATCCTTACGCGGAATAATGGTTGAAATGCAGAAATCCTTAAGAATTGTCGGTAAGGGAGAAAAATTTGCCGATCTGCTCATAACCGTAAATAAGGGTAAAAGTAACGAATGTACCTACCTCGTTGAGCTTAAATACGTCACCAGGACTGATGCCACAGAGGCAAAGATTCAGAATACCGTAAAGGACGCTACGGAGCAGGTTCAGAGATACAAATCTGCCATGGAGTTCAGGGACAGGCGGGTTTTGGCCTACGCCATGGTATTTGTTGGTTCCGAATGCGTGTTCTGCGGGTAATTTTCATTCCCGGGGACGCCTCCATCAGATTCGTATCGGAATGCTTCCGCGGGAATTAGCGAATCCGCACTCAGTCCATCGGGGAGCTTTTCCCAAGCCATATTAAAGCAATATTAAAGACCTTATGCCATAAGTCTTCCTTTTTGACTTGGATCTGACTGTTTTCAGTGCGCACAGGAAACGTTATTTTGGCTATTTTCTTCTTTTCTGTTAATATTGTGCAGGAAAAATGAGGCTTCTGGCATGATAGTGAAAAATCATGTCATCTTAATTAACTGTTAGAAATTAAAAAAGCCACCTGTTATCCTTTAATAAACCATTACTTAAAGGAGTGCTAACAGATGGCTTCAGTTGATACATTATGCAAGAAATTGCTCGGTGTCAAGTCCGCAATTGTAACCGGACACGATTTTTATCAGGATTCAGACGAACTTAACCATCTTCGGATTCATGCTCGACCAAGTAAAAGGCATGAGAACGATTGTCCATTCTGCCATCGACATTGCAGGTTTTACGATATTCAGACACATTCTCCCCGTATCTGGCGTTCCCTTGACTGGGGCGGAACTCTGATAGAGGTTCAGTATCGTAGCCACCGCATTGAGTGTCCGGAGCACGGAGTCCTTGTTGCAGATGTTCCATGGGCTTATCCCGGCAGTGGCTTTACAAAAGACTTTGATCTGACTGCAGGATGGCTTGCTGTCTATTTACCGCGTAGCACGGTTTCTGAATACATGAGAATTGATTGGGAAACTGTCGGCAGATGTGTTCACCGCACATTGGACGTCATTGAGCCGGAACGAGCCAGACGACTGGATAACCTTGTCAACATTGGTATCGACGAGACTAGTTACAGGAAGGGACATAAATATATTACTGTCATTGTCAACCACGATACAAATACGGTAGTTTGGGCTGCTCAGGGGCATGGGAAGAAGGTTCTTGAGCAGTTTTACCGCCAATTGACTCCGAAACAGCTTTCCAGTATACGTGTGGTTACGGGGGACGGAGCCAGGTGGATTACTGATTGCGTTAATGAGTTCACGCCTGAATGTGAACGTTGCATTGATCCTTTCCATGTCGTTGAATGGGCGATGGAAGCTCTGGATGAAGTCCGCCGGGAAGCATGGCGTGAAGCTCATGCCAAAGCCATACAGGCAGAAAAAGCCAACCCAAGAGGGAGAGGCCGACCGAAAGCCGATGATCCTGAAGCTCAGAGCATTGCTGATGCCAAAGCAAAAGCAGAACAGATCAAAAAAACGGCCTTTGCCCTCGGGAAAGCTCCGGAACACTTAACGGAGAATCAGAAATTGAAACTCGCCATGATAGCAGAGAACGATAAACGGCTTTATCGAGCTTACAGTTTGAAGGAACACCTGCGTCTGCTCCTCAAACACAAAGATACTGCAGAAGCTGAGGCTGAATTGAAACGCTGGCTTTGGAGGTCCAGTCATAGCAGAATCTCTGCCTTTAAGGAACTGTACAAAAAGATTAAAAAGCATAAGAATCACATATTGAATACCATACGGCTTGGCATGAGTAACGCGAGGATAGAAGCGACAAATAATAAGATCAAACTGATCATCCGTAAGGCTTACGGCTTTCGCAATATCCAAAACATGCTGGATATGGTGTACCTGGTTTGTTCTAATTTAAGGGTACAGTTACCCAACAGAAAAATGAAATTGGTTAGATCCGCATAAAGACTAGTGATGTGGGGATTTTTTCCCCACTATCATACCCGAAGAGCCGTTTTTCTTTCGAAAAACCTTTTTCTGAAAAATCACTGATTACAGGTTATTTGTCCTGAATAACGGCATCGGTAATAGCCTTTAAATTGTAATTCATGATACCGAGATAAGTTGAGCACTCCCCGCCTGGAGCCAGTGTATCGGCATAAAGTTCCACATTAGAGATCTTCTTGTCTCCGGCAAGCTGATCAAGAATGGCATTATTACCGTTCTTTTCCATAAATACAGCCTTGACCACACCTCTGCTTATGATGTCCTTAAGCTCGGCAATTCTCCTGGCGGACGGTTCAGAACCTGTACTTAAACCGAATGGTGAAAGTATGCGCAGGTCATAGTGACGTGCCAGATATCCGAATGCATCATGGGTTGTAACGAGAACTCTGTTTTCCTTAGGTATTTTCTCAAAAATATCTTTGTACTTCTTATCCAGTGCGGTCAGACTTGCAGCGTATTTTGCGGCATTGTCCCTATAATAACTGCAGTTGGCTTCATCTCTGATGCACAGGGCTTTAGCAATGTTTTCAGCATAAATGACACCGTTCAGCGGATTCTGCCAGGCATGAGGATCTGTTCCGCCATGGTGGTGATGGTGATGATGACCGTGATGGTCGTGGTCGGCATCGTGGTCATGGTCGGCATCATGGTCATGGTCGGCATCATGGTCATGGTCGGCATCATGGTCATGGTCGGCATCATGGTCATGGTCGGCATCATGGTCATGATCGGCATGGTCGTGGTCCGCATCATGATGATGCTTTTCATGCTCTTCCTTAAAAGCCTGCTTCTCAATACCGTCTGAAACAACAACAATCTTCTGCCTGTATTTTTCCTGAGACAGGTATCTTTCAAGATAACCTTCAAAAGACAGACCGTTGATAATAATCAGATCGCTCTTTTCCATGTCAATCATATTGGCAGGAGTAAGATTATATGCATGAGGATCACTTCCTACAGGAACGATAACCTTTACATCCGCCCTGTCACCTGCAACATTTTCAGTAATATCCTGAATAATGCCGAAACTTGTCAGAAGTGTCATTCTCTCTCCTGCTTCAGCGGTATTGCCAAGCACCATGGCACTGAGCAGCGACATTCCAAACAGCCATGCTTTTTTATTCAACAGTCCTGATTTCTTTTTCATCTGTAATCTCCTTTAAAAGCAGTACTAAAACCTTTATACATAATGATACATGATGATGACCTGCCCGATTTCATGACATACACATAATTATGATTTCTGTGCATATCCAATAAAAAACGGATCGACAATTCTATCACAACAAAACATGACGGGAGCACACCGGATCTGAAAATAATTATGAAAAAAATAATCCGATTCTGTATGAAGAATCGGATTCGTTTTCATTCAGCATGAGTCAGATTCGGTCTGACATCTGTCTGATTATTACTTCTTTTCCTTTACGATACGTACTTCAGCAGTGCTTAAAGCATCGTCAACTGACTGACGGCCTGTAGTAGCGTTCTTGAGAGCAGTCTGCAGAGAACTCCAGAATCTGTTCATTTCAGGAACACTAGGCATGATATCACCCATCTTGGCGTTTTCCATGGTGGTGGCAATTCTAGGATCTGCCTCCAGTTTTGCTTCATATGACTTTAATGCGGCTGCACCTAAAGGCTTGTCGTTGTTAACCTCTTCCAGACCTGCATCGGTGAGCAGATAGTTGAGGAGGAATTCCTTGGCCAGGTCCTTGTTAGGTGAAGCATGATTGATGGCCATACCGAGTACACCTACAAATGGCTTGCCTGGTTTTCCGTCGAGAGTCGGGAACGGATTAACACTGTAGTTTACCTTGCTGTACTGACCCCATGCCCATGCACCGTTGATAATACAGCCAACCTTACCGGCAACGAAACTTGATTCCATGATACCGTAATCGGCTCCCTTAGGAATATGTCCCTTCTTAACCATGTTTACAAGATAGTTAAGACCCTTCTTGGCGCCTTCATTGTTAACACCGGTCTTGGTTACGTCATAAACACCGTTTGCATCGGTTCTGAATGCGAAACCGCCGTTTGCTGAAAGCAGAGGATAAGTAAAGTATGCATTGTTGTAATCCCACATAATGGCATGCTTGCCTTCCTTCTGGAGCTTGGTATCGAGTTCGGCAAGTTCTTCGAAGGTCTTTGGAGCTTCAGGAACAATGTCCTTGTTACAGATCATGGCAATTGCTTCAATTGAAACCGGGTAGGCATAATACTTGCCGTTAACCTTCATTGCATCCCATGCAACCTTCTGGAAACGGTTAAGTTCATCCTCAGTAGGAACGATTTCGGTAAGAAGACCTGCCTGAACCCATTCACCAAAACGGTCATGAGCCCACATGAAAATATCCGGACCGTTACCTGAAGCAGCATTCTGCTGGAACTTAACTTCTACCTGATCAGGATGACCAACGGTAACCTTTACACCGGTAGCTTCAGTAAAACGAGCACCTACCTTTGCGATACCGTCATAGCCCTTATCACCGTTAACCCAGATGGTTAACTGACCTTCTTCAATACCAGCTGCAGATGCCACAGAACTAACACCGAGAGTAACAAGGCCGATAATTGCGGATAAAATTGTCTTTTTCATTAGTCTTTCCTTAAATGATGAATGGGTAAATCCCCGAAATATTCAGTCAGACGGACCGTGTCTTTTTTATATTTGTATTATCTTGAACCTGCGGTTGACACGATAAGTTTAAGCTCCGTTTCTGACATAGGCTATGTTAAACTTTTTAAGATTGATTGTGGAAGCCAATCATGATTTTTTGAAATAAAGTCTCATAATAACAAATATTAATGTTTATTTTATGTTAACAACACCTGTGTATTTCACGTTTTTAAATATAATAATTATCCTTATGTCTTTAACTAATTTTCTTATTCACTAACGCCTGATAAAATAACAGACTTTTTCTAAAGAATAATCCGTAAATTCAAAAAATATGGAATAACGGCATGTCATAGAATTGTTATTTTTCTGCCGCTGTCTGAGTATGATTAAGCTGCATTAAGATGCAGGTACATCCAGATCACCAGAGGAATGGTGAATATGCAGAGAAAATCCGTAATGATATTCACTCCGGATGCCGTGCGGTAATCCTGATTGCTTATAAGTGCAAGCTGAGAAACTATTACAGCTGACGGAGCCGAAGTGGAAAGAAGAAGCGTGGTAAACACAAGTCGGTACTCACCCGCAATCCAGTCTTGAGGCCACAGAGAAAACAGCAGCATAATCAGAACCGGTATGCATAAAAGTCTCATTGCGGAAACCATAAAATTCCTGAATCTGAAGATGTCCGATAGTCTGGAATTTCCCAGCATCACGCCAATGGAAAACATTGCCAGCGGCCCGATGGTTTTGCCCATGCCGTTAAAAGCCGTCTGAAGAGGACCGCCGATATGTATACCGCAGAAAAAGAACACCAGCCCCAGTGCTATGGCAATGGTATTAACGTTAAGCAGTAGTTTTTTCCAGGTAAATCCGGAGCTCCCCTTAACCATCGTAAAACAGTGCGTCCAGACCAGAACCGTCTGAACGACAAGATATGCGCTGGCATACATGACGGCTCTCGGCTCCAGCACACTCATCACCAGAGGGACGGTAAGATTACCTGAATTTGTATAAATGATACTTGCCTGCTCCACATTGGAAAGTTTCATGGCAGGAGCCGCAAACCTTATGCCGAATATAGCCGCGGCATGAACCAGAACGGCCGCGCCGAAAGCCAGCAGCAGTCCGCCCGCCACATCAGAACTGTATTCAGTCTGATACGACATAAGAATTACGCATGGAGTTACCACATAAAGAAGCAGTCTGGTTATGCCTTTGGTCTCCTCGGTACCGATTATTCCGGCCCGCACTGAAGCAAAGCCCATAAGTATCATGATGAAAAAGGCACAAATCTGCTCTGCAAGCAGAAAAGGTAAATCCGCATTCATGGCCAAATCCTAAAATAATTATCCGTCACTGACACAAACATACTAACGGAATCCAAATATAAAGAGGATACCTCCGCTCAGTATCCTCAGTAAATTTCAGTCTTGCGACCGGCAGCGCAGAATGTACTGCCGGCAGAAATCACGGAGCCAGACGGCTTATGTCCCAGCCTCCTTCGGCGTTTCTTTCATAAATGAAACGATCATGAAGTCTGCTTGGACGTCCCTGCCAGAATTCCACGCTGTCAAAACGAACCCTGTAACCGCCCCAGAAGGTAGGAATAGGCACCTTTCCTTCCTTGAACTTCTGCTTCAGCTCCATGAACTTGCTTTCAAGTGCGGAACGCGCCGATATTTTTGAACTCTGATGTGAAGTCCACGCCCCGATCTGAGAATCCCTCGGTCTGCTGGTAAAATACTTTACCACCTCGAGATATGACAGTCTTTCAGCTGTACCGGTAAAGGCAACCTGGCGTTCAAGCAGAAACCAAGGGAAAAGAATTGATACCTTTGGATTCTTTTCAATATGCCGAGCCTTGCGGGAACCGTAGTTGGTAAAGAATATCAGACTGTTTTCCTCATAGTTCTTCAGAAGAACCATTCTTGAATACGGCTGACCTTCCGGATCCACGGTAGACACAACCATGCCGTTCGGATCAGGCATTCCTGAATCAATGGCCTGCTTCAGCCATTTTTCAAACAAATCTATGGGTTTTTCAGTTAAATCGTCACGTGAAAGTCCGCTTTTGGCATAGTTTTCACGTAAAACCGATACATCAATCATTTAAATCTCCTCCATGCCGCTTCTTCTCTCCGGCGGCTTAACACAACTATATCGGACTGTAGGAATTTATGAATTCACACTCAATCCCGAAATGTTCGGCAACAATGTCGCCTAATGTCTTTATGCCGCACACTTCAGTGGCATGATGTCCGCAGACAAAGGCGGTAATATTCTTTTCCACCGCCAGATGATAATGCTGTTCGTGAACCTCACCGACAATCACGGCATCGATATTTTCCAGATTCTCTTCAAGCATGAAACCACCGCCACCTGAACACACTGCTATTCTTTTCACGGTTCTGTCTTCATTCCCCATGATAAGAGGTGTTTTTTCGCAGAAGGAGGTCAGAGCCTGATTAATGGAAGCCACGGTTACAGGTTCGGCAAAAGTTCCTATCATTGCCACGCTTGAAGGGTCTCCGGGCTTGAGATAACTTTCAAATTCAGCTCCTACTGACTGCATCAGCTGAATGTTGTTTCCCACCACCGGATGCAGATCCAGAGGCAGATGATATGCGGCAAGAGACATTCCCTTAAGAGCCGTTACTCTTTTACCGAGAATTCCCGTAAGGCGCGGATCACCGCCCTTCCAGTAAATGCCGTGATGAACCAGAACCATATCTGCGCCTTCTGATTCAGCCCGGGAAATAAGATCCAGATTACCGGTTACACCGGTAACAATCTTACGCACCTCCTGACGACCTTCAACCTGAAGACCGTTGTAGCTGTAATCACTTATTTCTGAAACACGCAGATAGCCGTTAATGAATTCAATAATATCTTTGAGAGAGGCCAAGTTACTTCTCCTGTATAAAAGGACAGTCCGTGATCATCACGGACTGAAACAAAAAAACAAAGGATTATCTTGATACGAGAATTGAATTGACCGACGCGACACTGTCTACGCGGGGCTTAACGGCTCTGAGAATTCCGTCCCTTTTTGCAGGTCCGACCAGAACGGTGAAATTACCATTGTTCGGAACAACCTTGTAACCGAATCCAGATCCAAGATCATTGATATATTCCTTAGGCACGCCTATTTTGGCTGCCTTCAGTCTGTTTCGAACCTCGTTAGCCTTGGCCAGCGTACTGAATGTGCCAATCTGCAGATAACGGCCTGAAGGAGTTGAATCGATCTTGCCGGCCGGAGCTGCTTCAGCGGCTCTCTTTTCAGCTTCAGCTCTGGCCTTTGCCTGGGCTTCAGCCCTGGCTCTGGCTTCCGCTTCGGCTCTTGCCCTGCGATCAGCCTCAGCCTGAAGTCTTGCAGCTTCCGCCTTTGCCCTGCGATCAGCTTCAGCCTGAAGTCTTGCGGCTTCCGCCTTTGCCCTGCGATCCGCTTCAGCCTGAGCTTTCGCGGCATCTTCCTGCGCCTTGCGTTCAGCGTTCAGGCGGGCTATTTCAGCCTGTTTTTCAGCTTCGATTCTTCTCTTTTCAGCAGCCTGAAGTTCCGCCTCTGTTACTGATGGATTCTGCTGTTCCGCATTCTGTGTCTTTCTGGCCTGTTCAGCCTGTTTTCTGGCGACATCTGCAGGAGTATTGCCGGTAACAGTCGGATTAGGCACGAATCTGCCGTTCTGTTTTACGTCAGCCCCTACTACAACGCCTGATTTTATTGATGCATCGGCATATTCTGCCGGTGCACTAGAGCCCTCGTCTTCAAGCAGACTGCCGTAACCGAAATCCTCATCCATGGAATCATCCTCATCCACGGCATCTTCCGCATTACCGCCGTTGTTCTGATCCTGAGAATCCTTCTTTACGGGCTGATCAACAATCTCTCTCGGCTGACGGTGGTCACTGGCGTTATCATGAGGAAAGAACTTAGGCACGGACCATGCCAGCAGAATCAGAAGGATTACGGATCCTACCAATACTCGGGTAAACTGATTAATCACTTTATAGTACTCTTATGCAACTTGTAATTTATTAATTTTTCACTGCTCTCTTGCGGCAGCTGTTCTACTCTGTATATTAAAACAGAATTGACTGAAAAAATCATTACCGCAAAATAAAAAAATCTGATTTTTTAATACCATGCCGTAAGCCTGACAGAAAGACCGCAGCATGGCTGAATATCATTTAAGCTTTCAGTTTTTTCAGCAGTTCCTCGGCGGTAACAAAAGAACCGCATACCACCAGCTCGCTGTCAGAAGGCAGATCGCCGAGAGCGGCGGTATACGCCTCATATGCGGTATCATAGGTTCTGATGTCACCTTCAGACATGCCTGTTTTCAGAAGATTTTCCTTAACATATTCAGATGTTGAACCTCTTTCTCCCGGAAGTGAACAGATGTATATTCTGCTGAATACTCCGTTCAGCTCCTTGAGAGAACTGTATATGTCCTTATCCTTAAGCATGCCTATTACGGCATATCTTGTTCTGCTTCCTCTCTGTCGCAGCATGCCTGCAAGATATTTCATTGCCGGAGGATTATGGGCGACATCCAGAATCACGGTAGGATTCTCTGAAATTATCTCCACTCGTCCGTGAAGTCTGGTGGTTCTGATTCCTTCAAGAAGTCGTGACAAATCAGGATTAAGTCTCATCTGTTCCATTATGAAAAGAGCTGCCGTAAGTGAAAGAGGCGCATTGATAAGAGGCAGAGCCGGTACATGAACACCGCTTACGGTAAAAGGTTTAATAAGATTGAAGTGAGTACTGTCTGTAAACTCTACTCCTATTTCCTTTTCGAGACTTAACACAGCTGATTCAGGGAGACCGCGGTCCCTGACCTCCTTCATGATGGTGTTTCCGGCTTCATCACTTAAGTATCCGAGAAGAACACGGGCTGTTCCGGATTTTATGATACCGGCCTTTTCATGAGCGATTTCAGCTTCGGTGTTACCGAGAATGGCGCAGTGATCCATACCGATGCTTGGAATTATGGCGATATCACAGTCAATTATGTTTACGGCGTCAAGACGTCCGCCCAGTCCTACTTCAAGTACAACAACCTGACATTCAGCCTTTTTAAACACATAAAAAGCCGCGAGGGTCGTATATTCAAAAAAGGTCAGACTGATGCCCGTAGCCTTTACCGCATCATAAACGGCTGAAAAAGCTTCACACAGGGAATCCGAATCCGCATTGACGGAATTAACGGCAATGCGTTCATTGAAATTCAGTATATGGGGAGATGTATACAGACCGCATTTTATGCCGGAGGCGGATAGTGCCGAGGCAAGCATTGAAGCGGTTGAGCCCTTGCCGTTAGTTCCGGCAACGGTTACAACCCTGCTTTTCGGAAAAGAATCAACTCCCATGTAGGAAGCAACCTTTCTTATACGATCAAGTCCGAGTTCAATCCTGTTCGGATTGATTGCATAAAGATATTTTTCCCAGTCCTGCAGACTGACAGGTTTTACGGATAATTCACTGCCACTCATTTTTTAATCAAATCCTGTCAACAATCAATATGAATGCAAGATGCGGGCAGTCATTTCCATGACTGAACATGGATTTGCCTGCCCGCATCGTTTAAAAACAAACTTTTGCCGTATGAACCATGCTCATACGATATGGTGATTAGAGCTTCTTGTCTCCTGCCTTTTCACCCTTTTCATCAACCTTCATCAGGATGGAGATAATGTTGGCCAGACGGTCACGCATTTCACGTCTGTCGATAATCATGTCCACAGCCCCCTTCTTGAGAAGGAACTCAGAACGTTGGAAACCTTCAGGAAGCTTTTCACGTACGGTCTGTTCAATTACACGAGGACCTGCGAAACCGATTAATGCCTTCGGTTCAGCAACATTGATATCACCAAGCATGGCCAGTGAGGCACTTACACCGCCCATTGTCGGATTTGTAAGAACACTGATGAACGGAATACCTGCTTCAGAAAGCTTCTCAAGAGCTGCGGAAGTCTTGGCCATCTGCATCAGTGAGAAGAGTGATTCCTGCATACGTGCACCGCCGGAAGTGGCGAAACAGATCAATGCACGCTTTTCGTTAAGACATTCTTCAACTGCTTTAACAAAGCGGGCTCCTACAACAGAACCCATTGAACCGCCCATGAAGGAGAATTCAAAAGCGGCACAGACAACAGGCAGACCTTTAAGATTACCCTTGATAACCACCAGTGCGTCTTTTTCGTTGGTAGTCTTCTGGGCTGCACTGATACGATCCTTATAACGCTTGGTATCCTTGAATTTCAGAATATCCTTAGGTTCAAGATTTTCACCAATTTCAATGAGATCACCATTATCAAGAAATCTTAAAATTCTTTCTCTGGCTGCTATTCTCTGATGATAGCCGCACTTAGGACATACATTCAGATTCCTTTCAAGTTCAGCACGGTATACCATCTGATCACAAGATTCACACTTAGTCCAAATTCCCTCAGGAATATTGTGACGAACAGCCTTTTCCTTATTAGGAGTTATAATTTTTTCAAGCCAGCTCATTAAACAACCTTGTCAAATTCGTAAACAAATCTTAAAAATTTCGTCTATTATAATTCAATAAAACGGCAGTTGCACTCTATTTGTGATTTATACACGGGCCGTAACTTTAAATTAAGACTGACATCATTATTTTTAGTTCTTACGGTTAACTATTAACCAGCCAAAAACGCGTACTGCATCAAATATTTTCGTTCCTGCTCATACATTAACGTACATTTGGACAAAACAGTAAGGAAAAACTCTTCATTATGAACAAAATGCGAAACTGAATGTTTCCACTTACCGGCATCCTCGCCAGCGAAAAAGACGTAACGGCAGAAATACTTTATCACGGAATATCACGGTTAAAAACGATAACTGGTTAACAAAAGAAAAACAAATTGAAGCATACCGTCCATTAATGAAAGATAACTCACAAAGTCCCAAAAATAACATGTGCTATCATTTCAGAATGCATAGGAATCAGAATTGTTTCTATTCTGTTCTGATTCCTATGAAAAACGCTGAAACAGAAGTCGCATGAGACGAAGCATACGTCCGACTGCGGATAAATAATAATTATTAAAGGATTTTTATATGGGCTCTATTATTGCGCTGTACAGAAAGACCCCGCTTATTATCAAACTGGTTCTCGGTCTTGGTATAGGTGGTATGCTTGGTCTCTTGGCACCTGAACGGTTCATGTGGATAAAGAATCTGGGGTACATATTCATAAAGGCTCTGGAATACACTGCTCCGATACTGGTATTCATACTTCTTATAAACGCAATCACCAATTCCCACATAGGTGAAAAAAACGGCAGTACATACGGACTCAAGCGAGTAATACTGATGTTCGTAGTCAGTGCCGCGGCCGCCTCAGTACTCTCAATTCTGGTATGTTCGCTTTACAAGGTATCGGTGCCGCTGCACGACAATCCGGTGGTGAGAGACATTACGGATAAATCACTGTTTAACACATTTATCAAGGAAATCGTCTACAATCCTATAGAAGCTCTCATTCACGGCAAGTATCTTGCCATCCTGCTGTGGGCTGCTTTCATCGGTATATTTGTGCGCCAGACTGAGGCAACAACAAAACAGGTTGTAAACGATCTGGCCGCCATAGCAACAAAAATCACCAGGGTAATCCTTGAACTGGCACCTTTCGGCGTAATGGGGCTGATGTTCCACGACATGACCTCTGCAACCTCATCATCAGGCTCCTCTCTGCTGATGTACAAGGATCTGATTATTCTTTTCCTCGTAATATCCGCAATCATGTTCTTCATTGTCAATCCGCTGATTGTAATGGTTCTTACCAGAAGAAACGCATTCAGACTGATGCCTGCTCTGGAAAAGAGTATCATCTATTCATTCTTCACCTGCAGTTCAGCAGCAAACATTCCTGTAAATCAGCAGATTGCCGAAGAAAAGAATGTAACCAGACAGCTCAGTACCGTAGCCATACCGCTCGGTGCAACCATTCACAAGCCGGGATCAATCATCACCATCAACATGCTTGCCCTTGTAGCCCTCTTCAGCTACAACCCTGCGGCAGACATAACCGTCATGCAGTATATTGAACTCGGGATTGTTTCCGTTATATCCTCAGCATGTATTGCAGGCGTGGCAAACGGTTCGCTGATGCTCATCCCTATCGCATGCCGTATTTTCGACATACCGGATCATATGATTCTCAGCATAATTGAAATCAATGTTCTTCTGACCTTTATTCGCGATTCATTTGCAACCACCCTGAACAGCTCTTCAGACCTGCTGTTCACTCTGGCCGTAGATGAACGTCACAAGACCAATACCGATGCTCTTGTTGACAATATCATCAATGCAAAGCACATCAAGCGTCGCGAAGAAAATGAAAATGCCATCAAAAAGGCTCTCAGCGCATCTCAGAATACCGCTGCGGAAGAGGAATCAGACAAGTAATTCATACTAATGGATTAAAGGCTTTTAACAGAAATGTTAAAAGCCTTTTTTATTGTTTTCCAGCTATGAATAAACACAATATCTATCACAAAAACCTATTAAAAAACTCAAAATTCTGAACGGTTTTCACACATTCATTCATAATTGTCCTTTGTTAAATAAAGTACAGACAATACTAGTTCAGCCCGTTAAAAGAGACTTCATCATGGCATACTGCAAAAAATGTGGCACAACTTTAAAAAATTTTCCTGAAATATGTCCATTGTGCGGAACACCTACCGGAATGCAACAGCAGGTTGCAATCAGTTCGCCCCGTCTCTCCCAGACTCAACCAGACCATAAACTGAGCATCGCCAATCAAAAATACACGGATGAACCACAGAGAAGTACTGAATCAACAATACCTAATCTGAACGGAAACAAAGAAAATCCAGACTCAGCTGTGAGAAATTCTTACGTTGATGACAGATTCTTCATCTATCCAGACCTGGATAATATCAGGGACAATCGTAAAAATTCCTTGTTCAATAATGAAGATTTCAACGAAGAGTACTCCAACGACGATATCACTGATCAATCCGCCCAAAAACAAAAGAATAGTAACAAGATTTTTTCCGGTCATGCAGAAGAACAATACGACCATCATGCCGTCAGGGACAGATTTACCGACAGTACGAAAAAAAATATATACGACAGACAGATAAATGAGTTCGACAGAGATCCGGTAATTCTTAAAATGCTTGGAAGTATCAGAGTATTAAGAATTTTCATCATTATGAATATTATAGCCGCCGTAATTCAGGTAACACTTTTCATGGCTGTAAATGTACTGACAGTACTGTACGGATGCTTTGCCTGCTTAAAAGCCGATCTGTATGCGCAGACATCCAATAACCACCTGCTGAAAAAGTTAACTTCACAGTGTCGGAGTTTATTTCTGTGGCAGTTATGTCTAATGATTCTATCTTCACTGCTCTTCTACTTTTTTCATTCTCAGGACACGAAAATTGACGGTTTATTATTCTTTTTGCTGTTTCTTATTCATTTGGCTCTGTTCCCTATGGTTTTTGCCACTTACGCAAGAGCCTTTACACTGTATAAAATGTTAACGGCTATGAGATATATGTCTGATTTTTCAGAACTTATAGATATTAACTATAACTATACCCGTCATCTGTTAGTTTTTTTATTGATAGTTTTTGGAAATATTTTTACTCTATACCTGATTGTACGATAAATATAAGACATATCATATATAATAGCTGAGATTTTTCATTTGGACGGAAAATAACTGTTTTATCCTTTCTGCATAAAAGTTAAAGACCGTTACAGTGAATGCCGCCTGATGTCTGTCTTAAATTTACGGAGCAGACTTCAAAAGAGATTAAGATTGGAGAAGATAGTGGCTTATTGCAGAAAATGCGGAATAACTATATCAGAGAATTATAAGACGTGTCCGTTATGCGGCAGTCCTCTTGAGCCGAATGTTCCCGCCAGTCTGAGTCAGCCGGGAGGACTGGAGAATTCAGACTCATCAAAAGAGACATTGACTGAAATTACAATTGAGAGCTATGTTCCTGATCATAAAAAGAAAAATCAGTTTGCTGGTCCGGATTTTCTTACAATTCCGGAAATTCTGGAATTAAGCAAGGACCCCAATCTTCCGCGCATTCTTAAGATGCTCAAAATTATTACCACACTCATTACCATAAATATTTTTTGCTTTGTGTTCTTTATTCCGGTATTTCTGATAATCAATATTCCTGTAGCCGTTGCAGGATTCTTCACCACCTACAGCATTTTTAAACTTGTAAGAAAATACCGCATCAGCAATTACAAATTCACTCAGCATATCAGAGAAACCTTAATCGAATACGCAGCACAGTTGATCATCATGATCCTGACAGCCTGCCTGCTGTATTTCTTTATCGAAATTCACAGGAGAGGCGATAATCTTATATTCGCAGCGCTGTTGCTTCCCGTGATGCTGAATATGTTTTTCATGCCGGCCCTGGCTTCTTTTTCATGGATAAACACTTTTAAATTAAAGGAAATTCTCAACACGGTTTATCTGAAGGTAAGATACACTGATACACGTGTCCCCGGTGAATCCGTAATATTTATAGTCCTGACCTGCACTGCATCATGCCTTATAAACATGTTTCTGCTGATGTTATTCACTTAGGAATCGAAACTGCATTAACCGATAGAAAACTCAGCATCTTTCAATCTTGCCTGACCTGTCACTTTAATTTTTTGTCATACCCGCGATAATAAGCAGTATCTGATTGAAACTCGGGATTGTGAAATTATGGCTTACTGCAAAAAATGTGGTACAACTTTAAAAAAATACAGTGAATTCTGTCCTCTGTGCGGAACTCCCACCGGAATGAATCCGGAAGATTTTTCGGAAAGCGAAAAAAATAAATCCGCCCATGATTCCTCCGGGAAACGGGGTTCCAGAGAATTCTATCAGAAGTCCTATAACAGCAAAAAGACTGATGACGTCAGAAAATCAAAAGTGTCAGACCGTAGTAGCGATAATATTCAGCAGACTGACTTTCCTCAGAAAAAACAGACATCACAACCTGCATTTCAGGAAAAATCAGCTTCACAGACCGTGCATCATGAAACACAGTCACAGTCCGTTTCTGACAGTGGCAGATCATACAGTCGTACCGGCAGTGATTATTCAAATCAGCAAAAAAATGAATATCAGTCTGTTTTTACCGAGGAACATACATTCTCCAGTACTGATGGCGTTACCTCACAGACCGAAGAGTCCGGATACCATCAGCATTCTTTCAGCTCTGAACAATCCGGACATTCACAGAAAAAAGAAAATTCCCGCATCTCTGGAGGCAGCAGTGATTTTCAGCAGACGAAACAATGGGATAACGGGTACGGAGAGTTCAGTCAGAACACCGGTTACACCTCTGAATTCCAAGATGCTGAAACAGATTACTCACCCCGGTATGACGAACATAACGGAATGAATCATAAAAACGCTGGTGCTGACAACACCTACCGCCGGCCGAATACCGAAAATCCTCACTACAATTATGTACGTGCAGAGGACAGGGAAGAATACGAAAGACTTCTTAAGGAAGACAGTTTTCGCAGGGAAGCCTATCGCCACCATCCGTACTTCAGAACAACCGTCAGCAAGTTTCAGACCCTTTCGTTACTTATTATTTTTGATATATTATTCCAGTTCATTTTTCCGCTGTTTATTCTCTTTAATCCTTTTGTGGCGATATATGGATATCTGACGACAAATTATGCCTACAATTTCATGAATTCAGGATATATCACAGAACTGCGTAATGAGGTCTGGATGGTAAAAAACTTTTTTATCGCCCAGATAGTACTCATGGCCGTTGCATTCCTGTGGATAATGATCCCTGATCAGAATCCTTTGGATACCAACAGTGCTCCTATAATCATTCTGCATATCATTCTGTATATTCTGACACTGATAAACTGGCTGAAGTGCAGAAAGCTTGCCAAAATATTAAAGAAACTTCAGGAAAAACCTGAAATAACCGAGCTGGAAAAAGGAACCTTTGACGGCATTGTTATTCTGGTGATATTTATGGGATTTATTATTATTGCTTCAGGTATCATAGTACTGGCAACAGGAAATTAAAAGTGCCCGAAATCCATCATGGAGGTAACAAACATGACAGTCTGTAGATGTTGCGGGACAGCACTTAATGATAATGACACTGTCTGTCCGAAATGCGGTAACCATATAAATGGTGACACGAATTCAGAAGTTAAAGAAAGAAACAACATTTCCCCGTCAGAACTGACTGAAGATTCTGCCGTCTCCGACAAAACAATTCTGGACAGGCTTTATACAGATCATGCCTCAGATAATACCGATTATGCTCCGGCTTTTACAGAGACAGAGGAGTTTGAGAAATCAGCGGAAGACTTCCGCAGACTCAAAAGACTGTTATTGATATCATTACCGACTCTGCTCTTTTTACCGTTATTTTTTGTATTCTACCTCTGCACTCTCATATTCGCCCTCCATGCTGATTTCAAAGCCTGTTCTTTCATGCAGGCTCACCGGACATCACTTCTCTTCAGTGACCTCAGAAAGCTCTGCTTTCTCCACTTTTTTGAAATTCTGTGTACTGTAGTTTTATTTGCGATGGCAGTTTACGGATACTTCTTTGAATTTTCCGTAGAAATGCTGTTCTATACTGCTTTACTGCTTGAATTATCATGTTATTTCAGCTGGGATCTGGTATTAAAGACTTCTGAAAAATTCAAAAACAAACAGCCTGAAATACCGCAGAGTAATCCTGTTACTTCATCCAGAAAAAAAGCAAATATTCTAAAAATTTATGGTCTGCCGGTTATCGGTTCCACACTTTTTTTTATCTATCAGACGATGGAATTTTATTACGGCATTGACTTTAACAGAAGACGGCTGCCACAGGTAGCACCGATTCTCCACGAGTACAAAAATTGTCTGATAGACAAAGGCGTTCTGGATTCCTTCGAGGAAGGTAAACCGGTTACCGGCAGCTCGTGCCATATTACCCCCTACAGCTACAACAACATTTCCGGTTTAAGTTTCAACGGCTCAGAACTGACCATAGAATTCAGGCTTCCGCACACCAGTTACACTGTTCAGCCTTATTATTCGGATCATGTAGACAGAACAGTTATATGGAAGGCTTTACCTTCTTCCGAATGTGCGAAAAAATACGACTGTCTCGCAGTAGATCCCAACACACTGTAAAATCCGTCTGCCGGAAATTTCCGTTCCGGCAAACAAATCCGCTGCAAACATTTTTTCCGAAAACAAATCTTTTTTGCCACTTAAGACTCAAATCCGCCATCTGATTATTGTCAACAGCGCACATGACTGACAGAATAGCGCGATTTTTATATACAAACGGATACTGTAAAGCCATGGCCTACTGTAAAAAATGCGGAACAACTTTAAAGAAAGTAACAGACTTCTGTCCTCTGTGTGGAGCTCCTGTAGGTAACTCTTTTACAAATTCCGGCGAGAAAGAAAACAATAACCTGGCTGAAGAATCCGTTAAACATGATTTTCTTAATAATACCGGGGATATCTCCGCAGATTATGAAGATTTCAATAATGATTCAGCGGACACCACTGATAATTCAGGTCAGTCTGAAATAGATAATTCATACACAAGAACTGAAGAATTTGAAAAGCTTGGGGAAAAATTTTTTAAACTGGATAAATTTTTTGATTTTTCTTTTCTTACCGCGCTGTTTCTGCCGCTTTTTTTCATATACTTTCTGGTGTTGTTCATATGTAACGTAATCCTGCACTGCAAAGCGTATAAATACCTCAAAGACAAACCGTATTCCCGCATGAGCAAACTGATTAATGTGAACATATGGATGTTTGCCGTAATAATCATCCTGTTATTCGCTTATGGTGTAACGTTTGAAAAAGATATATTCACTGATTACATCTTGATTGAATTGCTTATAGTTTCGATTCCGGTTTATATCATACACAGCCACATTACCGAAATCTGCAGACAGTTTCGGGACAAGTCACCTGACACTGAATACAAAATAAAAAGCTTTATAAGCCATTTTGCAGAAGAATACACACTGACATGATCTTTTGTCTCAGCAATCATATTCGTTTATATGTTCCTGATCGTAGTATCAAATCTGGTGATATTCGCTGTGATAGACTGCTTCAAATCAGAAGACTCGTTTACCACGAAAACTCTGCCGGGAATAAGTTTCGTTAAGACTCAGGTTGAATTATGTCTCATACAAAACGGAGCCATGAACCATTTTGCCGCAGGAAAAGGTGTTCTGCTTGATACACCGAAAAACTGCAGAATACAGCACAAAAGAACTGACAGCTTTGAATATTCTGTTGATAATGACGGGACTCTCAGAATAAGTTTTGGTTATCCTGCAGAGACCGACTACATCATCACACCTTTGTACACCGACAATCCTGAAAGAAGATTTGACTGGATAGCATCTCCGATGTCCGGATGTGCTGCAAAATACAACTGCCTTGACGCGGATCCGAATACGTTTTAACACTGCTGAAGACTTTTGTCCAATCCGCAACGGCAAATCATGCCGGACAATTACGCCAACCGTCACAATATGAAAGATCGGCAGATGTATTCCTTTTCATTGTCTGATACCTGTTATGAAACGACCTTTGTCAAGCAGAAATTTAGGCAAGACATTTTCCTCAGTGTAAGCACGGCATTGGCCACTCTGTTATACGGGGGTTGGTTACCTCAGGTCAATGGTTCGCCGCGAATTCTATTTGTCTTTCGTCGAGGATCACTGTTCATAGTGCCATCATGGTATCATCGTAGATAATTCAAACCTTCTTGATGAAAAACGTCTTATCTAAATCACTGTCAGTTTCAGATGTTTAAATAATCACATCCGGCTATAAATTTACTCTAATTAAACCATTAGCAGGCATTAACTCTCTAACTTCGTTATTACTAT
>NZ_KL370836.1:0-22989 GCF_000701925.1 Ruminobacter sp. RM87
CTGTCGCCATTGATTGTAAGCACAGTGCAATGATGAAGCAGTCTGTCTAAAATAGCAGTGGCAGCAGTTGAATCACCAAGTATCAGTCCCCAGTCACTGACAGGTCTGTTGCTGGTTACAACAGTACTTTTTGATTCATATCTTCTGCTTACCAGCTGAAACAAAAGATGTGAGCCATTTGCGCTGAATGGACAGTAGCCCAGTTCATCAATGATGAGAACTTTAACTTTGGCTAGTTTCTGCATTTTTTGTTCAAGCTTTACCGTTTCACTGTCTTCGGTAAGTTCTTTAATAAGAGCTTCTGCAGTTTTAAACAGTACTGAGTATCCTTGCTTTACAGCATGCAGACCGAACCCAATGGCAAGATGTGTGGACGTAATGTGATTTAGTAGGCCAGCTTTAACCAAATTACTTTACCATCGTTAACCTAATGGTTTACACCTCTAACTTAATTATCAGGCCATTTATAATTTTTTCAGACAGATTTGCTGACCAGGATTAATCTAATCAGCAGACCATTGTTAACTATTTCACTTCGCACAAAACCATATGAGATTACAGTAATTATCGAAGTTGATGAAAACTCTGATATGATTACACATTCTTTTCACCAGATAAAAATAAGCTCCCAGAAAATCATCAGATATTCCCTAACAAGAAGAGATGCCCCCTGTTCTCAATTCCTCAAAGCCTTTAAAAATTTGAATTCATCTCCAAAACATTAAAAAATTCCGCTCCGGTAAATTCCAAAATTAAAAAATATGATTCAAGGCATAATATTTATCAGAAATAATAGATAGTATTATTGTTATACAGATAATTCTTATTCACCATATTTAGTATTTTATACGGAGTTCTATATGATCGGAAAAGGTTTAAGTGAAAAAAGCTCTGCCATTCTGGCAGAAGCCATGAACAATCTTGCCAATTCCATGATGGTATTGGCAAGAAGCCTCCATGAACTGAGTTCAGATGAAGAAAATACTTCATCTGAACTCAATCCGGCAGATGATATTTTAACCGGCAGCGCACAGAACCAGCATGAGATTTCTGATTCCCCTTTCATGACCGGTTCACCTCTGGGATCCATCATGTCTGCAGGACTGCAGACAGATATCTTCAAATCAGAAGACAGTACCGGGTCAGCAGATTATCCTTCAGCAGACAATACTGAAAATTCAGGAACCTTTAATGCCATACCATCGATTACACCTTCTACATCTGAATACAATGATGACACGGTTCTGGGAAATGCTCTAAAACTGTTCTGCTCATCTAACGAAATAACCATAAACCGCATAGAAAACATATCCAGGGAATCATCCATATGGTTTGTTCTTGCGGAAATGATCGGGAAGAATTTCATGGAACTTCAGCCTATCATTATGGGCCTGAAATCCACTCAGGGTAAGAAAACAAACTGTATCGTCAATATCTCCAAATATCCTAAACCGGTACAGGCCGTCTGTATAAAATTTGCTAAGACACTATACGATAATGCCCTGCTCACCGAATACAGAATTTCAAATTATCCGTTTCAGGCCATAGTTGCCCGTATTCAGAATGACGGAACTATCATCAATTTCGTTACAGGACACTGGATGGAAATATTTGTTTACGCCACTGTTCGCGAAATTCTGAACTATTACAGAAATCAGTGCGGTATAGACATGGAACTGTACAGTAATATCAGCATCATGCTGCCTACAAATGAGTATTTCGAACTTGATATTCTGTGTTTTGTCGGCAACACGCCATTATGGATAGAATGCAAAAGCGGAGAATATCAGAGCCGTATTGTAAAATACAAGAAATTCGCCAGCCGGTATAACATTGAACCTCGTAACTCTTTCACTGTTATCGCCGGTATCACCAACGAACAGTCTGACAACATCTCCGGAATTCATAAATACAATGTTCTGACACTCAAAAATTTCAGAGAAAAAATCGCTCAGGCGGTAATGGACATCTGCATGTCGCACACATCCGGCACAGAATCAGAAGCAGTGTCTCAGACTCAGTCTGAAGAGAAATATGCTAGCGCAAATAAATCTTCTGAAGAAACCTCTGTTATACAGAACACAGCTCTTTCTGAACAGAAGGACAGTTCAGTTACATCCTCAGACAGCACCGCACTATCTACAGATGATACCGGAAATACTGACGGTGCACGCACATCTGGAAACAGAAGCAACAGAAGCATCTATAACAGAATGATGTCTGTGATAACAGCCATCAGACCTGCTTCCGGTACTGGCATCAGGAAATCAGAGACAGTAAGCGCAAATGAATTCTCAGAGGATGATTATCCTTTTGTTAATGATGAGATTGCAGAATTATTCAGATCACAGAACATTCGGGCAATACCTAACACCACGTCATTCAATGACTCGCTTTTAGACAGCCTTGCTCATTTTCCGGCAAGAAACTACAAACCGGCAACCAAAATTTTCAAGGCTGTTATCAAGGGAATCAATAAATCAAACCATGATATACATTTGCGTACAGCTAATGAATCCGCACTGGATATCGGTGTCATGGTACAGATGTGTCAGTTCATGAAAGACAAAATGAATGTCATTGAAGACTTCTGCTATAACAGAAATACCAGAATCATCAGTTTCACCATTCTGCCAAACAGTAATTTCAACAGATTTCTTACTGAAAATCTGTGGATCGAACATGAAATCGGTTATCAACTGACCAGAATACTGTCACACAGTATGAATCATGATTTCGGCATTAGCCGAAATCTCGGCATGCACAAAGGGAACATCAGAGTAACTCCTGACTTTCTGATAAGGAAGGGACATAACTGTACCGCCATATCTGTTCTGAAATCTGCAGATGAAAAAGACAAACTGATTGAAGAACTTGAACTTACGGGAAAATGGTTATCAATTCCTAAGGAACGATTAATTTTGGTTCACTACAACATTCCAGATATCAGTTCAGGGAAATCCGGTATTACTGTTCTTAATCTTGCTGATTTCAGTTCAGGCATCAACAGTATTATTGCCTTACCGGGAGCAAATACAGGTAACGACGCACCGATACAGATTATACATTCTGCTGATCTGGCGTTCACTCCTGAAAAGCTTCTGTCAGCCATGAAGGATTATGACATATCATTAACCGGCACGGATGAATGCATCACTGCACTTGATGGCGCTTCCAGCGAACTGTTAAAGAACCATAAGGCATTTTCTCAGGTTCTGAACAAACTGCAGAGTGCGGCAATGAATAATCAGAAAAGTATTGTATGCAGAGTAAACAGCTTCGACGGAGTACTGAAATCTTCACTGAACAACATGTGCAACTCATTTGTAAATGCAGGCATTTTTTCTTCTCATGAATATCACAAATCAACAGAAGATCCGTTCTTTTCCATAAAAATCGGTAACGCTCAGCAGCTGACTGACTTTTTATCAGGAGGATGGATTGACAATCTAATCAGTTCACGAGGTCTGAAATTCATTGTCAGCAGTCTCAGAGAATATACCGGAACAGCTCCAATTGATGTCAGCTGTGCCAGAACCATTCGCCTGAAAACACGCAATGGAGCAGACATTAAAACATCATTTCTGGTAAAACATGCACACGGCTGGTCGGTAATTGTCTCCTGTCATGAAAATGAATACGAAAAGACTGTTAACGATTTACTGGATCTGTGCGATGTACTGAATATCGATGATTCGCAGGCAACAATTGTTCTGAAAGAAGAAAAATCAGCTTTATCCAATATCGGAGATCCGAATCGTAAACTTACAGTATGCACCTATGCTGAATATCTGCAGAATCTTCAGGCAATATTCCCTTGTGAGCTGCTTATATGTTCTGAAGCGGAGGTATCACCTGCGAAGGATAGCACTGCTGACGGGGAAAAGCAGACGAAAGACGTTAATGATATTCAGGACTCTCAGCACACTGATTATCAGACATCTTCAGTCGCTCAGGATGATGGTGACAACAGCGGTATTAAGGAACCAAATGATTCAGCAAGCTCCCCTTCTGATACTCCTCAGTCCATGAATATGAACACGAATAGTGAGACTTCAGGTTCCGCTGATAAAAGCACTTCAGGTTCCGCTGATGAAAGCACTTCAGCTTCCAGAACAGAAAAATCATCAGAAAGTGAAATGAATGATTTCATCAACAACCACCTCATGGATAAGGATGAATGCTTCGCACTTCTGGATGACGATGTCTTCTCAGTGATAAATACTCAGAGATATACAAAAGAAACATTACAGAGAGACAAACTTTCACTTGAAATCATGCGGGATTACTGCAATGACAAAAAGTACGCGACATTATTCAATGCTCTGATGGATGCGGCTTCAAAAGAAAATACAAGTTTTGTGCTGGATATGAATCTTGATCATGAAACCCGTGAAAGTTATCTTAAAATTATGAAGTCACTGGAAAATCTTCAGCTGATATCCAAAGTCGACGCTTCCGAACAGGAATATGAAGCTGTCATAACAATTCAGAGACCCAGAGCACTGCGAGACTTTATAACAGAAGGATGGTTCCACAACCTTGGCGGACGCCTGATTCAGGACAGACTTTTCAGATTCTCAAACGATTATCAGGAGATATTCTATGTATTTGCCAGAAGTACGGAACTTATTTACGAAAACTTCCGTATTACTTTTGACCTAATCCTGAGATGCAATATGGGACTCATGATCTTTGACTTTGCTACAGTAAATCCTGAAAACTACGCCAATGAACTCGGCATGTACCGTGAGTATATAGGGCTAGATGAAAGCAATGTGGTCCTGGTATGCCTTAATGAATACGAAGATCTGCACTTCAGACTTGCCAACAAGTACAGAATTACGGTCATCGGATTCAGTATGCTGAATGATTTTCTCGACTACTGCATAGATCCAGAAATTATGGATGCCGTACCGGAGGATGACCTGTACTCTGCTGACGAAAACTCTTTTGATGAAGAAGAACAGGTTCTAAACAAGTACGGATACTGTCCGGGAATTTTTGACTATATGAAAGATTAACTTATGGTAAGGTGGTGAAGCTCTTCTTGTCAGCCGTTACGCTGTAAGATCTTTGATGGCACTGTAAACGGTGATCCTCGATGAAAGACCAATAGAATTCGCGGCGAACCATTGACCTGAGGTAACCAATCCCCGTATAACAGAGTGGCCAATGCCGTGCTTACACTGAGGAAAATGTCTTGCCTAAATTACTGCTTGACAAGAGTCGTTTCATAACAGATCTTATAAGTGACCAGAGTATGGAACTGTTTCCTCCTAAATCTCTTAAGTAACTGACGAATAGGATAATCGGCAATTATGCCGGTTGTCCTTCAGTGGTAACATATTAAGGTTAAGCGTGGTAAAGTAAAAAAGTTAACAATGGACTGTTAATTAGATTAATCGTGGTAAACAAATCTGCCTGAAAAAATTATAAATGGCCTGATAATTAAGTTAGAGGGGGTAAACTATTAGGTTAACGATGGTAAAGTATTTTGGTTAAAGCTGGCCTACTAAATCACATTACGTCCAGCTACCTATACGGCAGTTAACTGTGCCGAGGCCATGTGGCAATGCCATCAGCATTTCTAAGCTACCTATACGGCAGTTAACATGCTCTATAAATAAAAAAAGAGATAACTCAATTTCTAAGCTACCTATACGGCAGTTAACAGAACAGCAGAAAGTACACCGCCTAATGATGCCTTTCTAAGCTACCTATACGGCAGTTAACTGCTTATGCAGTATGCAGCCAAGATGAAATACTTTCTAAGCTACCTATACGGCAGTTAACATCATCAATAATCTGTGCTTATAAGTCTTTACTTTCTAAGCTACCTATACGGCAGTTAACATGCCACCGCGGGCGGGATTTATTATTTAAAATTTCTAAGCTACCTATACGGCAGTTAACGCTGCCACAACCACAGATGCGGCAACGGATAATTTCTAAGCTACCTATACGGCAGTTAACAGAAAGTTACGACCGTGTAGGACAGCAGTACCTTTCTAAGCTACCTATACGGCAGTTAACACTCTAATCAGAGATCCAGAGATTACTAAACATTTCTAAGCTACCTATACGGCAGTTAACAGGTGTCTCTGCGGCGGGTTCGTAGCCTTTAATTTCTAAGCTACCTATACGGCAGTTAACCTATCACTTATCCGTGGCACTTCTGAGAATGTTTTCTAAGCTACCTATACGGCAGTTAACATATACAACTGGGCCTTTTGGCATCTTCTTATTTTCTAAGCTACCTATACGGCAGTTAACGTCAATTTGTGTCAACTGTAATGACGGCAAATTTTCTAAGCTACCTATACGGCAGTTAACAGCATTTGCATTGGCTGATTTGACCACGGTTCTTTCTAAGCTACCTATACGGCAGTTAACTAGATAGCGTGACTCGTACATACGAGATTGATTTTCTAAGCTACCTATACGGCAGTTAACACGCTAAGTAACCTTAAGCACCAGTGGTAGTTTTTCTAAGCTACCTATACGGCAGTTAACCTGCCGTTGGTTATGATACCGGTGTTCTTAATTTTCTAAGCTACCTATACGGCAGTTAACTTTCACAAGTGCCCAGGCACGTTCGTTTTCTTTTTCTAAGCTACCTATACGGCAGTTAACTATCCTGAACTTATTTTAAGAGAGACCGGATTTTTCTAAGCTACCTATACGGCAGTTAACACACCATTTTTTCATCAGTAGCTGAAAAAGATTTTCTAAGCTACCTATACGGCAGTTAACATTACGTACAGAAACAGCGTGATAAATCCAGATTTCTAAGCTACCTATACGGCAGTTAACTTTCTGTCCGTTCGCATCGGTAAATGTTTCGTTTTTCTAAGCTACCTATACGGCAGTTAACTTCCACAGTTTCCACAGGGTCCGCAACCTGGGTTTCTAAGCTACCTATACGGCAGTTAACTTTTCTCCGGTGAAAAATGCCATATGTATGATTTTCTAAGCTACCTATACGGCAGTTAACCTTCCAAAAAACACCGTGGAAGAAATCGTAGATTTCTAAGCTACCTATACGGCAGTTAACGCCCTCCGCGGCTATGATGTCGAATATATGGATTTCTAAGCTACCTATACGGCAGTTAACTTATACGCCGGCGGCAGTTCCTGGATACGGTCTTTCTAAGCTACCTATACGGCAGTTAACGCGGAAAAAAATACAAGACGATTTCAGTAGCATTTCTAAGCTACCTATACGGCAGTTAACAACTGACATTCACCCGTCAATCATTCGGAAACTTTCTAAGCTACCTATACGGCAGTTAACGTTGTTCGACATCATCAACATTTTCTGCAGATTTTCTAAGCTACCTATACGGCAGTTAACGCATGAGTACAGGAAGTACAGGTGTTATAACATTTCTAAGCTACCTATACGGCAGTTAACTCTACATACTTGTCGACACGTTCGGCAAGTTTTTTCTAAGCTACCTATACGGCAGTTAACAGTTCTTGTTTACGACAGTAAGAGGTCTGATATTTTCTAAGCTACCTATACGGCAGTTAACTGAAAAAAGCGACCACAATCGAATCGATTAACTTTCTAAGCTACCTATACGGCAGTTAACTTTTGTCGCTGTATTGCCTGATTGGTCATCATTTTCTAAGCTACCTATACGGCAGTTAACCGTCGTCTCTGCGTACTGCCGGCGGTGTTGGATTTCTAAGCTACCTATACGGCAGTTAACCGTGGCGTTTAAAGCATGGCGCGGGAGATGTTTTTCTAAGCTACCTATACGGCAGTTAACCCCCGCCGTGATAAATCCAGTCCACCACATACTTTCTAAGCTACCTATACGGCAGTTAACGGCAGTACGCAGAGACGATGAAAGACGTGGAATTTCTAAGCTACCTATACGGCAGTTAACTACACCAAGGCTATTGCTGTTCACGCTGTCTCTTTCTAAGCTACCTATACGGCAGTTAACGCGTACAGACTGACATAACAGGCATGAGTACATTTCTAAGCTACCTATACGGCAGTTAACGATTTATCACGGCGGGGATCAGGTTGCAATATTTTCTAAGCTACCTATACGGCAGTTAACAGTGGTTTTTACCAACATAATTGGTAAATAAATTTCTAAGCTACCTATACGGCAGTTAACTTTTGCTTTTTTCTTGCTGTTTGAGCTCCTTTTTTCTAAGCTACCTATACGGCAGTTAACTTATTTTTGCTGAAGAAGAATAAGACGGAGCTTTTCTAAGCTACCTATACGGCAGTTAACAAAAAATGGCACACGTTAGGCACTATCACCGATTTCTAAGCTACCTATACGGCAGTTAACTCAAAGCTAGTGAGAGGGTACGCCCACTTACATTTCTAAGCTACCTATACGGCAGTTAACTCGATAAGTATTCCGCTGTTTCAGGTCTGTTATTTCTAAGCTACCTATACGGCAGTTAACTCGTACACGTGCCCAGGCACGTTCGTTTTCTTTTTCTAAGCTACCTATACGGCAGTTAACCTGCGGGTGTAGGAACAGGTATTACCGGTAAATTTCTAAGCTACCTATACGGCAGTTAACTGATACAGTGATGCCCATTCTTTGGAGCCAACTTTCTAAGCTACCTATACGGCAGTTAACTTACGTTTTCAAAAGATACGATGAGGGTTTAAATTTCTAAGCTACCTATACGGCAGTTAACAAGCGTAGATATCGTATTTGCTGGATTCTTCATTTCTAAGCTACCTATACGGCAGTTAACAGGATCAGCTTGACCGTCCTGATGAAGAAGCATTTCTAAGCTACCTATACGGCAGTTAACTCGTACACGTGCCCAGGCTCGTTCGTTCTCCTTTTCTAAGCTACCTATACGGCAGTTAACTTCCTAAGAAACTTGTATCCAAACTTGTAAAATTTCTAAGCTACCTATACGGCAGTTAACGGCTCTTTTCATACAGTGCACTTTTGAAAGCCTTTCTAAGCTACCTATACGGCAGTTAACGTAGTGTTTTACGTGTGCCATTTTTTCTCCTTTTTCTAAGCTACCTATACGGCAGTTAACGCTAACTGCCGAAGTTCGCTTCGTTGAATGCTTTTCTAAGCTACCTATACGGCAGTTAACGCTCAATTGTTGTCTGGGAAAACGAATACTTCTTTCTAAGCTACCTATACGGCAGTTAACAGGTGGGTAATGCTGTAGTTGATTTTGTCCTGTTTCTAAGCTACCTATACGGCAGTTAACAATTGCGTAGAAATCGTCGAGAATGCGAAGCATTTCTAAGCTACCTATACGGCAGTTAACATATGTTCACGAAAAAGATGTCACTTTAAACATTTCTAAGCTACCTATACGGCAGTTAACAAGGTTGGCCGTGAAGTTAGGGATAAGGTTCTTTTCTAAGCTACCTATACGGCAGTTAACGGTTGCTATTTTGAACAAGACCGCCACCATTATTTCTAAGCTACCTATACGGCAGTTAACAATGAATTGGATTTCCGATATCATTGATTCTATTATACTATATGAATAAATTTAGAAAAAAATAAAAAATAATATTAAATTTCGTATGCAATGATATTTCAGAGCATACGAAACAATATAAAAATTAATATCAAACTAAAAAAGAAAAGGGCCCCATATTGTATAAGGACCCACAAACTAGAAATTAAAATTTAGGTAAAGCACCACTAGATATCAATCCATAACTATTAAAAACAGGAGGAATATATTCCATATTTTCAATCTGATCTATGTATAACCTAAAATGTTCTCCACTAGTTGAGCTACTTAAATTAACATAAGGTAGGGATAGATTCTTACTTTGCAAATCTTTATAACGAATTCTTACAAAATTCAAATCTTCGTTATGTCGCTTTGCATATCGTCGAATCAATTTCTCCTTATTAAACTTACACTGAACCCGACGATACTGAACAAATTCATTTACAAATTCGGGGACTAGAGCAACACTTCCATAGAGAACATAATCTTCTAAATTCTTAAATTGCTTCACCTGTGGAATTTTCTTTAAAACTTCTTCACTAAACGAAAACAGTCTTAACTTATTGCCTAATCTAGCCTCTTCTTTGTCGTAATCTAAAAATGCTACCCCTATATTCGACATTCCTGTTAACTTTACACTCAAAGCACATGTCACATGAATGGCATACATAAATTTGCTTAAAAGAAAATTACATGGAATATCGTGATCATATTTTAATAATACGTCTAAATAGTACAATCGTTCCATTATTCTTTTTCACCTTGACCAAACACACCTCCACGAATTAACACTCCTATCACGAAGTGGAGCTGTGTTTCATCTAACTGTTCACCTAATGCAAATTTATCAAACAATGTGTAGAAATCTTCTTTATCCTTAGGGTGTCTAAAAGCCTTACCTAAAGTTGTTACAGCGCCATAAGGCTCCAAGGCAATTGGCCCGACACCTTCAAGCTTGTCTGAAAATAAAGTATACCAAGTATCTATGGTTCGAATTGCATTTCCAATTTTTTGAGAATGTAGAGCAGCTACTCCGTTTACAGAATATAAAATTTTACTCTTTTTTACCCTTGCCTTGTCCATAACAAGTTCTTCACTAGGATATACTTCCTGACCATTTTCAATTTTGGCATAAGCAGTTACTTTTAAGGTCAAAGAAGTTTTGCCTAACAATGTCTGATTGATCAGCTTTGCCAATTCATCCAACTTTGGATCAGAATATTCAAAATTTGACAAAGGATAATTTTTACCATCAAAAATAAACTGTTTTTCATTTTCCAATGTATTACCTATTGTACGAACTTCGACATGAATAGCATCTGCACCGACCCTGTTTCTCCACAAATAACGTCCACTGGCAAGATTGTATGCATAGCGCTTAGATAACACATTAAATTCATATCTTTCTTTATACTTGCTAACAGCTAACTGCAAATTGTTTTTAAACTCAGAATTATTACAAGCTGATGGAACACCAACATTTCCAAGAAATTTAACAGTAAATTCCAATTTAACAGTATCGCAATCCTGAGGCAAAGAACAACAATCCACTGTCTGAGGATTGGAATTTTTAATATCATTATTTAACTTTAACGGATCTTTTGCTACAGCTGAAGTAAGCCTGTTTGAAATAGTTCCTCTTACTGATTTTTCAAGCAATCTTAATGGAACTGAAACATCCTTATTTTCCCACATGGTTCCATACAATAAACCATCTGAAGGACTGATTTTTCTTTCGAAAGCCAATACTGAAGGAATGTTTGATTTAGCCATTCTTAATCTCCTAACCCCAAAAATAAAATACTATATAAAAAAATCCTCATCCAATTCATCATCCATCAGTGATGAATTATCAAACTGTTCATAAACATAATAATTATCTTTTTCAATATAATTACTACGCCATAACAACTCACGTATTTCTTTAAATTTATGTAACATTCGAAACTCACCCAATGTCACCATACTTTCCACAAAGCGATGAGGAGTACAGTCGTCTCTTTGATTCAATGCGTGAGGAACGATAGATGTTACCCCCATATATCCAGTACAAATTGGAACTAACCAACCTTTATGATTTTTGGTTCCTGCTGAATCTTTTTCAAAATTTATAACCAAAGAATCTAATAAAGAATCAAGTGCATCATTCTGATTATCAAGGGAATTTTTAACTAAATCCTTTCTTTCAATCAGTGCGTACCCGGGCATTAACAAACCAACTATTTTTTGTCTAAAAACTTTTGGTTCATTCGCATGAAAAATTAATCTTGGTCTATCAAACGAAATTACATCTCCAGAAGAAATCCTCATGCTATCATGTAGCGTGCTAATAATCAGTTCAATGAATCCATTCCCTAGATCCGATGATTCATTAACATCTCCCTCAAACTCAATAATCAAACTAATATCCATCTGACATTTAATTTCTGCAATAAACGGTGGCCTTGTATATTTTTGTGGATTTTTTTTATCTTTTACCAATGGATTTCCAGTTAAAACGATTGAGGAATCATAACCACTTCTGCTCTCTCTCAAATTAAATTTATGAGAAACCACTCCAAAATTTTTAAAAGCAATTGAAGGAAAGCCACAACTACAAATTTTTCTCTGTAAACAATGAACTGCACCACCAATAGAAGTTAAAGAAGGAAAACCTACTGTATAAGGACTTGACCAGGCATTTGCATTATTGATGATTATATGTGGTAAAATTAATAAACTAGTGTTCACAACCAGAATTCCTCACGATTTGAAATTACTTCTTTTATAAAATTTATTTCACTATTACCTAATATAACTTTCCTTTTATCATACAATCTGTAATAAGTTCTTCTGATCCAATCAACTATAGAATTACTGATTTGTTCCTTTAACATATCTGTCATTAACGATTGTCTTTGAAGCTCATTTGGATTTAGCCAAACCTGCTGGAACTTAGGTAGATTTTCTCTACAGAGATTTGCACTACTTCGAACTAAAAACAAATTCTGGACAACAAAATCAATAATATTGTTTATCGCTTTATCCCTGTATCTAAATAACAGATTATTAGGTACTGTTTCTTTATCTGACGACAGATATTTATGAAAATATGTAAATAAAGAGCGATATTGGTTATAGTCCATGCACTCATCAAAAAAATCTTTTTTTGGAAGTCTGATATTTAATTCATCTATATCCAAAGGAGGAATAGAGCTCAATAACAAAGCCTTACCGCCATTAGCATTATTAAGAAAACTTATGTTCTGAGGTTTGGCGCCACCATACTTCACCACTCGAATACCGTATATATCTCTGTAGTTGTTTCTTTTATTTTCCCTAAATTCATTTTTTTCGTTGCGAATTGCTGCTATTCTGTTTTTCAATTCAAAAACTAGGCATGAAGGAGTAACAACAGACAACAAGTGGTATTGATTCTCGCCTATATGAAAATAAACTTGCTTGATTCTTGATGAAGTTACCTGACTGTCTGATTGCTCAAACATCAAGGAAAAATCATCCATTAATTTAATTGCATCATCCTTAGATCTTCCATCCATTTGAAGCAATTCATAAGCTTCTGGTGTTCTATCTCTGAGATTTTCCAAAATTGTGAAACCATTTGATAGTTTCAACATAAGAAATTTCCAAATTTTTGCATCTCCAGCATTACCAGATAAATCTAAAGGTCTGGATACTTTTACATTGCCGGATCTAACATAACCATCTTCTGTTCGTCTACCTTGAAAAACAATATGTGATAACACTTTTTTGTCTGAAGCAGTAAAAGGTTGTGGATGTGAAAAAGAATACGGATGAGTAGCACAATTAATAGCTTTGGCTTTTTTGGCTGCATCATCTATAAACGTTTTTGACAATTCATTTTCGTTTATAAAATCTAAAACTTCTTTACTAATCATTTCAATCTTCTTTAAATTCGTCTTCTTGCGAATAAACCCCAAAATTATCACTGTATATCCAATTATTTTTATAAATAGGTAAATGAACTTCACCAAAATAATCAGCTACATCATCAAAACTTTTATCAAACTGCTCAGAATACTCTTCTACGCAACTCTTATAATTTCTATTCAACCATAATCTATCAGTATATTTATAATCTTGTATATTTTTAATAGTATATGTTTTTGAAAAATTATTCCAATTATTTTGGCTATCTTTTTCAAAAAAATGAGCTTCGTCAAAATTCTTATCTTCAAATCTATAGACGATGGTGTATATAGGATTTGATTGTCTAAACTTATTCAATGTCTGAGGTATTGAAGTTAAATCGGCATAACTGTTACCGTACCCCAAAAAACCATAAATTTTTGTATTATTTTTAATTTTATTTCCTAATGCTATTAATTCCTGTGAAGATAATTTATTCTTATTATTTTTATAATCTGTAGTAATACGGTCAACTGCAGTTATTCCAAATTTATTATTATTTGACAATCCATGTAAATACTCTGACAAATCATGTTTTTCCCATGGTTTATCACTATCTTCCTCGTATCCAGGTTTTATAAAATAACATTCATTCTTAGCATCTTTGTTAATAAAAGCCTTATAATTGAACTGCATTATAGAGACGTTAGGATTGGTTATAGGAATATTTCTATGTCTGTTTACTCTACCTGACATCTGAATAATTGAACGCCATGAACTAGGCTCAATTACAGCCCAATCGTAATCATGATCTCTTCCTACTTCAGCAACAGGTGTCGCTACGACAACAAACAGTATTTTAGATGCCTTACTTTTGTTTATTATCTTTCTTACAAATACATCTTCTAAAATCTTGGGTTTTTTAACATTTTCATTTTTTCGTTTTAACAGAGTATCCAAATATTTTTCCTGATAATGTCTCATTAACAATACCTGTCTGCTGTGATAAACCATCACCCTTATTTCTGTATCTAAAGGTAATTCCGCCTCACATAAATATTTGGCAACTTTTACACAAGGATCTATATTGGCCATTCTTATTACCCCGAACGACACCTCCTTATATGTTTCAGGATCCTCTACATGATTAAAATCATGTAACTCTAACGAAGCATCTAAAATGTACTTAAAATAAGCTTTTGACAAATCTCCTTCATCAATATCATCAAATGGAGATTTAAACACCTGTCCCATTCTAAAAAAAGACTTATTATCTGTTAGATTTTTAATTCTTTTATTGATAAAAATCTTATGCATCTCAGAAAATTTTGGTGTTTTATCTTTCTCAAATATTTCCATTTGCGTATTAAATTCATCAACCCACATGCACATTATTTTTCTAGAACATTTATTCAACTTTTCATAAACCATTAATCCTTTATAGTAGGCATTAAAAAAAGCTACTACTACCTCATAAGGAATTGTGGCTGAAGACAGAATAACTTTTTTTCCGAATGTACCAGCTAAATATACAAGGCGACCAACTGCAAAAAGATCATTAGTTGAAAAATCATCAACTTCATCTATTACCAAATTTGAAGTCATTAGCCTCATAAAAGGTGGAATATATTTACCTCCTTTTACACATTCCGTTGCTGGCATAAGCTGATCTATGGTACAAACTAGAACAGGTGCACATAACAGTTGTAATTGTTTTTCATCACCAGTTATAGTTGAAAACAAATCATGCTGTAGGATTCCATTAAAATCTACGTATTCATCAAACAAAGAAGAAGATGAATCACTAAAATCCATCTCATCCTCATTAGGTCTATCATGTTGATGTAAATATTTAATCGCTGACGAACCTACAATAACAGCTACTTCCTCATCCGACATGCCTAATTTATTTCTGTATTCGTCACCGGTCTGTAATGTAAGAGTTCTTAGTCCCAAAGCCAGCGTAAAACGCAATTTATCGTTTTTTCCAATACCTAATGCAATTTTTGCATTTGCTATAGTCTTTCCACAGCCAGTACTTGCCATATTTAGAATAAAACCGCCTTTTATATCCTGGTTTTCATTTTCTCGATTAAATTTCTTTAACTTGTCGACAGCCTGATTCTGCCATATAAATCTCGGTAAACTTACCCTTCTTGTTAATTCCTTCACATTTTCAGCATAAGGCATATTTGACTCCAAATAAGGAAGAAAATATGCTATTTTAACGGCGGTATCACACACTCCACATAGGTGTTCATCAAGCTTTTGTTTCAATTCACGAGTAGTTTTAAAGGTATTTGCAAAAAGATTTGATTTAGATCTCCAGGATAAATCATTATCCTTGGAAGAGTAATTATGATCACCCAACATCAGGCTCAATCTGGCATATTTCAAAACAGCTCGCAAATCATGTCCTGAATAATGAGCAAAAAGAAGACGGCTGTCAGCTAATCTTGAGCTCCATTTTTTTAAATGGTTAAACCATACCACTGAAAAATCATCTATCCATTCTGGGAAATTAAAACACTGATCTAATTCTTCTATATCATTCTTACAACTAGATTGTCTTTTATATGCATTCCCGACAGTAATAATTGAGAATAACCCATAAAGATCATTTAAAAAATTATCAGGGATATCGCCCTCACTATATTTTTTCCCTTCATTAGTTACAGGAGAAGGTAACCTATGATGACTAAGTATCAGCCACAAAACACATAAAAGAAGAGAATCTGTTGATCCTTTGCTAACTTTAAATGGCCTAAATCTATCATCCCACTCATTATAAGTACGACAATAATTTATAATGTCTTTATAACAAGGTACATTACCAACAGATAGTTCTTTCAGCCAATCTTTTCCTTTATCACAAAAAAAACCATATATTCCCCATAAAAGCATCGCTGATACCAATTCATGTCTAAAAGGATCAGTAGTATTTGAACAACACTTTAATTTGTTTTGAAAATATAAAGATGATTTACCCAAATCATGAAAAAGAGCAGAAACAGCAACTAAAGACTGAAGCATAGGCATATAATCCCAACCGACTGACTCGTAATTGCTAAGTATACTTTTTTCTGTATAGTTTACCGGTACAATTCCATCCAAAATATCAAATTTATTTTTATTCCCTACGATCCAAAGAAGCTGGCTAACACTTCTTGAACGAATCCAATGACATGAAACGGCTGTATTCTTTGTTGCTGTTTTTCCCAACAATACTTTTACCATCTTTAAACCATCTTGCGTTATTACGGTTCGCCAAGTTGATTTTCCAATACGCAATGCAAATGCATCCAACACTCGCTCTGTTGTTTTAATAGCACCCTTTTCAGATTCAGATACAAAAACCACCATCATATGACATAATCCTCAAATCAAAGAAGATGTTACATTTAAACAGTCATTCAAATTTTTTATTATCCATACAGATTTGCTGTACAGTATCAAACATAAAATCCATAACTTTAGTTTCATTGAAAACCATAATCATCTGATGCCTAAAATCAGAATCACTATAACCTTCTCTTGCACAAATAAAAGCCCACGGCAATACAACAGCGTCCTTAATTAAATCCGCCACGTCAAATACCAATGCACCTCTTCTAGTTTTTCCATGCATTAACGCAAAGGCATGAGGAATACCCAATACCCAAAGTACAGTTGCTGCCAACCCATATGCGAGATAATTACCATGATCTAAAAAATCGTTAGCCAGATCAGTGGAATCTCCCTCGCGGGAACGAATAAAATCTCTCTGCAACAACATATGCGCTGCAATACGATAAAGATTCTTAGTAAATCGAGCCTCTATAGTTAATAAATCATTGACGTTTTTTGCAAACTGAGTCTGCACATAATAATCATTAAGTATCCCTAAATCCTCAGAAGAAAGCTTTATGCCGTTACTAGAAAGTTCTCTATCAGTAGTCCAGATTTTTTCTATAAATCTGATTCGTGCCTTCTGCAATTGAATTGCGGCTTGTAAACGATAATCATCTATATACCAGAATGACAACCACTGCTGAACAAATTGAGGCGGTCTATATTCACTTTGAGGCGTTATGAATTCAATACTGTTGCCGTCAAATAAAGGTGTTCCACCTCCTCCACAAAATCCAAACAATACCCCAGCCTGTGCTAACATTCTGGCTGCTGCCTGAGTTATTGATGTACCTTCAGCTAATAAAATTACAGTGGTATTACAGATCGGAATATTAAAGAATTGTTCTAATTTATCTTTTTCAGTCAAATAAAGTACACGACCATTTTTCTGCATTATTCTGCAGTGACTTAAGTAAAAAATGTTAGCTCTTTTAGAGTGCAGAATGGTTTTCATCTCTGATGGTTTAAAATCATCCATCTTTAAAATTCCTATTAATAACAATACATTTAATATATTATTTTATTGTCATATTATTTATACAAGAGATTTTTTTTATAACCTGACTCTATATCAATAATTAAAACTTTTTCTACTATACTTATCAAAAAATATTATTTATCGACAAACAAAAAGCCACCATATTTTTAGTATTAATTCCGTTATTGATCACAATGATTGATAATGGAGTTTCTATTACAAAGATTACTTATGACCAATTACTACAAATTGTTGAAGACTGTAAGAAGATTGGACTTACTGCAACCGAAAGAAAATGGTACATATCAAAGAAACATCTATACAGAGTTTAAAAAAATAGAGGAATAATTATTTATTTCCACATAAAGGGAAAAATAATTCCCCTGTAAAATTAAAATTGGATGTTGTGCTTGCTTATGAAAATGGTGAAGGATCATTCTCGGTTCTGATCATTAAATATGGAATTTCTAACTAAGCTGTTTTAAAAATTTGGTATCATATTTATCAGTCAAAGGGATAAGAAAGTCTGAAAAACATGAAGAAATCTGGCTGACAAAAAAATGAAGTCATGGATAACAAAATAGAGAAAATCTAGACTTTCTGTTAAGTTCGATAAAGAAGATTATACAAAGAAAGAAATAAAGGCATTAAAAGAAGAACTTTTAATACTTCGTTGCCATGAATAATCCTCAAAAAATTTGATACCTTACTCCAAAACTATCTAAAAAAGAAAACAGCAAATAAAAGCAAAATTAGTACTTGAGCTAAGGCAAAAATATCCATTCAAAATGCTTTTAGAAAAATCCGAGATGAGTATGGTTCATATCTTTATCAATTTCATAAAGCTCCTTCTAAAAGCCTTGACGCTGTCAATAGTAAACAGATTCTTGCTATCAGAAGGTTTCATTCTGACATCAAGGGACGACGTATAATGTATGCGTTATGCAACCAGGACATACATGGATGGTAATATCATAATATTCGCTATTGCAACTGGCTTAAAAAGCCCAATCTTGTCAAAAGCAAGCCCCGAAAAGCTACTACACATGACAACATTATGATTGAGATATTCTTTGGCAGAATGAAAGTTTAAATGTTTATGGGGAAAAAACATTTAAGAAATTAAGTGACTTAGGGAAAGCAATTAAGGATTCTATAAACTTGTATAACTAAGACTGAGTAAGTAAAAAGTTAAAAGGCCTGTCTCCAATCAATTTTAGGAAACAAGCCTTAAATTCTGTTAGTATTATCTAGAAATTTAAGTGATCAATTTCTGGAGCCATACTAAACTCTATATCAGACTGATTAGTCTTCTTTCTTTTCCTGTTCCGGTTCGGCAGCAGGTTCGGTTGCTTCAACTGAAACAACGTTCTTCATGCTGTCAGCACCGGCAGCAATAGCGCCGTCAAATTCAGGTTCAGGATCTGCCTGAGCAACACTGTCAACCTGAGCTGCAATATCAACTACGGTTACAGGCTTGCTTTCTTCAGCAGGAGCTGCTTCTTCAACAGCTGGTGCGGCAGCGGCAGCTTCTTCAACTACAGGAGCGGCTTCAGCAACATCGGCGGCAGGAGCAACAGGAGCTTCAGCAGCTGGAGCTTCTTCCTTCTTTTCTTCTGCTACAGGAGGTTCGAGAAGTGCCTTGATTGAAAGCTTGATACGGTTCTGACGGTCGATTTCAAGAACCTTAACGTCAACCATATCACCTTCCTTGAGGTAGTCACTTACATTTTCAACACGGTCATAAGAGATGTGAGAAATGTGTACAAGACCATCCTTGCCAGGAAGAATGTTTACAAAAGCACCGAAGTCGGTGATCTTTGATACCTTACCGTGGTATACCTTGCCGATTTCAACTTCAGCAACGATTGCTTCAATCTTTTCAACAGCCTGACGTGCCTTGGTGCCGTCGGTAGATGAAATCTTAACGATACCTTCATCGCTGATATCGATGGTGGTGCCGGTTTCTTCAGTAATTGCTCTGATTACCGCACCGCCCTTACCGATTACATCCTTGATCTTGTTAGGATTGATCTTCATGGTGGTTACGCGTGGAGCGAATTCTGAAACGTCAGCACGTGGAGCACTGATTGCCTTGTTCATTACGGAAAGGATGTGCATACGGGCTTCATGAGCCTGCTTCAGTGCGATCTGCATGATTTCCTTGGTGATACCGTTGATCTTGATATCCATCTGGAGAGCGGTAACACCTTCAGTGGTACCTGCTACCTTGAAGTCCATATCGCCGAGGTGGTCTTCATCACCGAGAATATCGGTGAGAACCTGGAACTTGTCGCCTTCCTTCACAAGACCCATTGCAATACCTGCAACGGCAGCCTTACAAGGAACACCAGCATCGAACAGGGCAAGTGATGAACCGCATACGGAAGCCATTGAGCTTGAACCGTTTGATTCAGTGATTTCTGATACTACACGGATAGTGTATGGGAATTCTTCCTTTGAAGGGAGAACTGCGCTTACGCCTCTCTTAGCCAGACGGCCGTGACCGATTTCACGACGCTTTGGAGAACCGATTCTGCCGATTTCACCTACAGAATATGGAGGGAAGTTGTAGTGAAGCATGAATCTGTCAACTCTTTCACCGCAGAGTTCATCGATAATCTGTGCATCTCTTTCAGAAGCGAGAGTACAGGTTACCATAGCCTGGGTTTCACCACGGGTGAACAGAGCTGAACCGTGTACGCGAGGAAGTAAACCGGTACCGATAGTTAAAGGACGTACCATCTTGGTGTTACGGCCGTCGATACGAGGTTCGCCGTTTAATACGCGGGTTCTTACGATGTTCTTTTCGAGAGAGTGGAAATATTCACAGGCACGGAGTTCATTTAATTCAGTACCGTTTGCTTCGGCATCAGCCTTGAGAGCAGCGAGAACGTCATTCTTGATGGCGGCAACGGTGTTCTGTCTTTCAAGCTTGTCGGTAATGCGGTAAGCGTCACCTAAACGGGCTGAAGCGAGTTCAGCGATCTTGTCCTTGAGGGCCACGTCAACTTCAGGAGCCTTCCAGTCCCAAGGAGTCTTGTTAACTTCTGCAGCAAATTCCTTGATGCTGCTGATTACGGTCTGCATCTGTTCGTGACCGTACATTACTGCACCGAGCATGGTTTCTTCAGGAAGAATGTCTGCTTCTGATTCTACCATGAGCACTGCAGGTTCAGTACCGGCTACAACGAGGTCCAGCTTGCTTTCAGGCATTTCTGAACGTAACGGATTCAGAACATATGAACCGTTGATGTAACCTACGCGGGCTGCACCGATAGGACCGTTGAACGGAATACCTGATACGGCAAGTGCGGCACTGGTACCGATGATTGAAATGATGTCTGTAGGGATTTCAGGATTTGCTGAAACCACGGTTACGATTACCTGAACGTCATTGGTAAAACCTTCAGGGAATAACGGACGGATTGGACGGTCAATTAAACGGGCAATAAGGGTTTCACCTTCTGAAGGACGACCTTCACGCTTGAAATAACCGCCTGGAATTCTACCGGCGGCGTAGGCTCTTTCCTGATAGTCCACGGTTAACGGGAAGAAGTCACGATCTTCACCTACCGCATCCTTGACACCTACTACGGTTACGAATACTGAAGTATCATCCATACTTGCCATAACGGCTGCGTCAGCCTGACGACCCATGGCACCTGTTTCTAAAGTAACGGTATGCTTACCGTACTTGAATTGCTTTACTATAGGTTTCACTCTTTATTACCTTTTTCTATCACAAATTAACTCACAATTGTTCGCACAATAGTATAAACGTTGCGATAGACTCTATCAACATAAAACAATTAGTTGGGACGATAAGTTTGTGAATTGTCTAAAATAATTGCACATGGCAGATGACAATAACGTGAAGACCGTCGCGTACGGTCCTGAAAAAACATTCCGGAAAAATCCCGCTGAAACAAAAAAAAGCCTGAATCTGAATTCAGGCTTTCGCTCTTTCGAACTGTCCCCGGACAGCATGTCGCCCGGGGTAAAACGACCGTACTAGCGACGGAGGTTAAGCTTAGCACGAAGTTCGTTGTAACGTTCTTCGCTCTTACGCTTTAAATAGTCGAGAAGCTTACGTCTTTCAGCAACCATGCGAAGAAGACCACGACGACCGTGGAAGTCCTTCTTATGGATTGAGAAGTGTTCCTGGAGGTGGTTGATCTGAGCGGTTAATAAAGCGATCTGAACTTCTGGTGAGCCAGTATCATCCTTTGAACGTGCATATTCAGCAACAATCTGCTTCTTAGCTTCAGTACTTAGTGACATTATATAATCTCCGATAGATTTTCAAATTCGCCCAAAGCCGATCACTAACTCAGCCTGGGTACCAAAAAGTGAGCGAATTTTGACATATATTTGCAAAATATGCAAGTGATTTAGACATTCGGCACCGATAAATTTTTCGGAAAGAGCCGAATCAGTAAAGTCTGCCCTTGGACATACCCCTGGTATTCTTGAGTCCGCCAAGTTCCATGCCGATTAGCGAGGTTATGGCATGAGCGTGACAGATGGCTCCGGCAAGGGCGTCCGCGGCATCAGCCATGGGACACCTGTTAAGCTTGAGAATGCTCACGACCATGGCCTGAACCTGTTCCTTCTGAGCGTTACCGTAACCTACTACGGACTGCTTGATCTGACGGGCACTGTATTCATATACGGGAATATTGCAGTTTACGGCAGCCACGATGGCGGCACCTCTGGCCTGCCCCAGCTTCAGGGCACTTGCGGCATTCTTTGACAGGAACACTTCTTCTATCGCGAAGTAGTCCGGATGAAACTGGGTAATAATCTCACGCACTCCGTCATATATCTGACCGAGCTTTGGAGGAAGACGATCTCCGGAAGTCCTGATACAGCCGGAACCAAGATATTTGATTTTCTGTCCCACGCTTTCTACTATACCGTACCCCGTAACTCTTGAACCGGGATCTATTCCCAATATGATAGCCAATTCATTCCCCAGATATCTGTTTACACAGCAATGATTTAAAAATAACTATACTAATTATACATGATTTAATTCAAAGAATCCCTGCCGGTTTTCCGAATGCGGAATTAATGAACAGAAGACAGTTTAATGTAATTCAGGATAAAAAAAATGAATTAAAATTTTAAATTTCAAAAAAAGCGAAAAATAAATCAAAATCTGTCTGATGTCTTAATGATGAAATCGAAATGGTGGGTCCTCAGGGACTCGAACCCTGGACCAATTGATTAAGAGTCAACTGCTCTACCAACTGAGCTAAGGACCC
>NZ_KL370836.1:23564-49514 GCF_000701925.1 Ruminobacter sp. RM87
AATGGTGGGTCCTCAGGGACTCGAACCCTGGACCAATTGATTAAGAGTCAACTGCTCTACCAACTGAGCTAAGGACCCGTCTTATCATATCGAGTTGAAGTGGTGGGTCGTGACGGATTCGAACCGTCGACCAACGGATTAAAAGTCCGCTGCTCTACCGACTGAGCTAACGACCCTTTTCATCAAGTCTTCAGCCTATTATAACAGGCTTTCAGAGTTACCTCGTCTCGACAGGTGCTATAATACAGTATTTAAAAATCAATGCAAGTATTAATTTTAAAATTTTACATTTTTTTTAGAATTTTAATGCTTTTTGACGATATTTTGTTCTTTTTGATTATTATTAAAACAACCATGAAATTCTTTATGTTTTCACACTGAATTTCATGCGTCTGAACCACGGGCATTTAAGCCCTCAGAACCCTTTCCATACTGACGCCTGGGATGCGCTCCCTGTTTATCTTTACCTCTTTTTACACCGGTCTCCGGAGCCTTAAGGCGCTTCTCCGGAACGTAACTGATGAGGATAAAAAAAGAGGTATGCACCCTGGTACATACCTCTTTAAAACACACACAAGTAATAATAATTATTTAATTGACTCTAATGCTCTCTGAGCCATCACGGCTTCAGTAGTGTTCGGATAACTCTTCATGACGAGCTGATAGAACTTTCTGGCCTTGGCGGTATCCTTTGTCGCCTGAGAAATCTGTCCCAGCTTGTAGATGGAATCAGCTCGCTTCTGCGAATCGGAATACTGTGTGACCTTCAGAAAATTCTGCTTGGCCTCGTCATAATGCTGCTGCTTGTAGGCCATCTGCCCCAGCCAGTAAAAACAGTTAGGCAGAAGCTTGGAGTTCGGATACTGCTCTATAAAATTACCGAAAGCAACCTTGGCCCCCGGAAAGTCATTGCTGCTGACCCTGGCAAATGCCAGATCATAGGCCTTCTGCTCATCCTGACTGGAAGATGGGGCCGCAGACTGCTTTTCCTGTGCTGCCGGAGCAGGAGCTTTTGAAGAAACGGCAGGAGCCGGTTTTTCGAAAGTCTGAACTCCGGTGGCCGGTCCCTGTACGGCATCAGCGGTAATGGCTGATCTGCCGGCAAGATCCGACACCTGCTTCTGCAGGGAATTAAACTGCATCTCGAACTGGTTAAGCTGATATTTCAGATCATCAACCTGTCCCTGAAGATCACGAATAACCTGTTCATTGGAGTCAATTCTGTTCTGCATGTCCAGGATGGCCGCATCACGGCTTCTCAGCTGCTGCTGGAGAAGCTCATAGCTGTCGGCGTACACGGTACCTGATGACAGCAGAACGGTTGCTATTAATAATTTCTTTAACATCTGTCTACTCGTCTAAAAAACAGCCAGACGGCATACTAAAACAATTAATATGAAATTACAGCTCTGCGGTTCTTGGACCAGGCGCTTTCACCGTGACCGAAGCTCTGAGGCTTTTCTTCACCGTAACTTACGATTGAAATCTGATCAGGGGTTACGCCGAGGTTAAGCAGGTAACGGGCAACTGAACGTGCACGACGTTCGCCGAGTGCGATATTGTATTCAGGAGTACCGCGTTCGTCGGTGTGACCTTCAATAATGATCTTGACTTCAGGAGCACTCATTAAGAATTCTGCATGAGCCTGAAGTAAAGATACGTAACGATCAGGGATATCATCTCTGTCGTAACCGAAGTAAATGGTACCGTCCTGCTTCAGAGCCTGAAGCTTGGCTCTCTGTACGTCGGTAAGATGCAGACCGTCATTGTATGAATCGTAGTTTTCACCAACGATAACCGCACCGTCTTCAAGGATACCGTCTTCACTGCCGGTACTGCCGCCATTTAACGGATCTTCTACCAGTGAACCTGCATCATCAGTGGTGGCACAACCGTTAAGTGCGGCAACAAACACACCGAGAAGTAAGCATTGAGCAAATTTTTTAAACATTTTTCACCTTCACATTAAATTACAAAAAACTGACATGTAGTTATTTATTTCTGTACGGAGACCATGCAGGCTGAGACATTTCCCCGCGACCTCTGTCCATGGACCATCTGCTTCTTCCGTCTGAAGAAACAATTACCAGACCCTTTCTGCCGCCGCTAACGGTACTGTACATAATCATATTACTGTTAGGTGCAACAGTCGGAGATTCATCAAGTCTGGTATTGCTGAGAGCATAGAATCCACCGCTGCTGTCCTGTCTGCTGATGGTAAATCCTGAGCTCTGGTTAATCATTACAAGTCCTGAACCGTCAGGCATTGCAGCAGGAGAAAGGTTCTTTACAGGCTGATGGGTAACCTTCTGCACCCCGCCGCTTCTCAGACTGTACTGGTAAATCTGAGCCTTTCCGCCTCTTTCAGAAACAAAATAAAGTTCATTGCCGGAAGCGCTCCACGCAGGTTCGGTATCAATTGCCGGATTGTTGGTTACTCTGGAAAGCTTTCTGCTGGCGATGTCAATTATGTATATTTCAGGATTGCCGTCCTTTGAAAGAACCACTGCAAGTTTTCTGCCGTCCGGAGACCATTTCGGATTACCGTTAAGACCGGGGAACGAAGTCAGCTTGGTACGGGCCTTGGTGGCAATGTCAATCACGAATATTTCAGCCTTTCTATTTTCAAAGGAAACATAGGCGAGCTTTCTGCCGTCAGGAGACCAGCTCGGACTCATCAGAGGCTGAGTTGATACAACCAGGCGGTTTTCATTGGCGCCGTCATAGTCTGAAATACAGAGTTCATAAGGATACTTGGAACCGAAAACGGTTCTGATGTAGGCAATCTTGGTAAGGAATGCTCCCTTTATGGAAGTCAGCTTTTCAAAAACCGCATTACTTATCATATGGGCATAGGTACGCATCTGCGCTGCGGGAACTTCCGCACGCATGTTGAGAACAGGTACCACCTTTGAACCGTTGAGGGTAACGGCGGTATAGCTTACCTGAAATCCCTTGGTCCCGGTTTTGATGTCACCGACCACTACAACTTCGGTACCGAGATCAAAATCTGATGTTCTGATGTCACCGTAGGCATGCGGATTGGCTCTCAGATTATTATTGGCTGTAGGCGCAAAAACACCGGTTCTTGACAGGTCATCATTGATAACCTTTGCCATGTTGACACTTACCATGTTCTGACCACCGAACGGTACGACGGTTATCTTTCTGCCTGAATCGATACCACCGGTAAGTTCAAGATTCAGTTCAGCATGAGCATTCATGCCGATACACAGGCATGCAGCTCCGATCAATTTACTCAAAAACTTCATTTTAGTCCTTTATCACCCGATATTTCTGATAATGGGTTATCAGCTCCTTTAGCAGCCGGTCGTTTTCCTTAAATTTATCCGGCTGTCTGATAAACGTATCTACTATACAAAATTATGGCCTTTCTGGCAAAAAATTAAACACTCGGAGTCAACTTCAGTTTAATTGAATGACAGTCCGCTGAAGGTGGTTTCGGCAGTGTTCCCAGAATCGTCACCGCTCTTATGGCAGCATCACAGACCCTCTTGTCACCGGTACAGCTCTGTGAGGTAATCTGGCCGTTATCATTAATCTTAAGCGTCAGAATACCCGTCTTTCCGTTCATGGATCTGTCTACGTTCCAGTATCTTCCGATTGTTTCCTTTACTGTCTGACCGTAAAGATAATTTTCACGATCCTTGGCGTTTCCGGCAGTACCGCCAGAAGTCACGTCATCGCTGCCGCCGTCTCCAAGCTCCTTGAACAGATCGTCTTCAGCCTGCTGAGCCTGTCTGCGGCTTCTTTCCTCTTCAGCCTTTCGTTTTGCTTCGGCTTCGGCCTTTTTCTTTGCTTCAGCTTCAGCTTTCTTTTTAGCTTCGGCCTCAGCTTTTTTCTTTTCCTCTTCGGCTTTCTTCCTGGCTTCTTCAGCCTTCTTCTTTTCTTCCTCGGCTTTCTTCTTCTTTTCTTCCTCGGCCTTCTTCTTTGCCTCGGCTTCCTTCTTCTTCTTTTCTTCCTCAGCCTTCTTCTTTGCCTCGGCTTCCTTTTTCTTCTTTTCTTCCTCAGCCTTCTTCTTTGCCTCGGCTTCCTTTTTCTTCTTTTCTTCCTCAGCCTTCTTCTTAGCCTCTTCTTCTTTCTTTTTCTTTTCCAGAGCAAGCTTCTTCTCGGCTTCTATACGCTTCTGTTCTTCAATCTTTTTCTGTTCTTCAGCCTTTTTCTGCTCTTCAGCCTTTTTCTGCTCTTCGATCTTCTTCTGTTCTTCAGCCTTTTTCTGCTCTTCGATCTTCTTCTGTTCTTCGGCCTTTTTCTGTTCCTCGATCTTCTTCTGCTCTTCCTGCTTTCTGAGATCGGCAATTCTCTTCTGCTCTTCAGCCTTCTTTCTTTCGGCTTCCTGCTGACGGCGGGCTTCCTCCTGCTTCATGGCCTCTTCAGCCCTGGAAGCGGCATTAGGACTGCCTCTTTTTCTTTTCGGAAGCTGGCTCGGATCAATGACAACGGCATGCATCAGCTGGGCTTCAGGCTTTTTCACATGGTCTTCGCATGAAATGCTGAAACCTGCAAAAAGCACCAAAAACAGTGTTACGTGCAGTAACACTGATATTACGGCGGCTGAAGTAAAATTTAATTTCACGTTCTTAACCTTAACTAGTTGCTGATTGGCTGGGTTACCAGACCGACACTCTCAACGCCGGCTCTCTTGAGTGCATTCATAAGCTGCACCACACTGTCATATGAAGCATGGGCATCCCCCTGAACCACCACCGGACTGCCCGGTCTGGTCATCAGATAATCTGAAACAATGGAAGTCAGCTCGTTCAGTTCACGTACTTCAATGTGTGAATCACCGAGATCCACGAAATAGCGTCCGTTAACGTCTGCAGTGCATACAATCGGGGTTTTGAGTTCTTCGCTCATCTGCTCTGATTCAGCCTGAGGCAAATCAACGGTAACCCCCTGCATTACTACCGGTGCGGTGGCTATGAAGATAACCAGAAGTACCATCATTACGTCAATGTAAGGCACAACATTTATTTCAGCTACCGGTCTGTTTTTTGCTCTGCTTCTTCTCACACCAGAATCCTCTTACTGCTGATTGTTAGCACTTGATGCCGTGTTTCTGTTCAGAATTGTGGAAAATTCATCAATGAAATTCAGATACTGATTCTCAAGTTTTTCAACCTTGGTTGCGTATCTGTTGTAGAAAAGTACTGCCGGAATAGCCGCAAAAAGACCCATTGCGGTAGCAATCAGAGCTTCAGCGATAGGCGGAGCAACCATGGCAAGAGTGGCGTTCTTAACAGCTGACAGTGCCACGAATGCACTCATAATTCCCCATACGGTACCGAACAGACCGATGTACGGACTGATTGAACCGATGGTTGCCAGGGTCGGCAGATGATTTTCCAGAGCTTCGATTTCTCTTGAGCAGGAAACCTTCATGGCTCTGTAGGTACCGTCCATAAGGGTATCCTTGTTCTTTACACCCTGTCTGTGCATGCGGGCGAATTCAGTGAAGCCTGCGGTAAAAATCTTTTCCATGGCGGAAAGAGACGTCTTGCTCTTGCAGTTCTGATACAGCTGGTTAAGGTCGATGTTGCCCCAGAACTCGTTCTCAAACTGAACGGCCATTCTGCTGCAGTACTTGAGATATCTGCCGCGCTGGATGATTACGGTCCAGCTCACCACGCTTAAAATCAGAAGAAAAAGCATAACGCCCTGAACCAGAGGGCTGGCATCAATAATAAGCTGGGTAATTGATAAATCACCGTTTGCCACCTGAGGTGCCGGAGTTTCCGTAACTACTTGTTCAATCGCATTCACTTAAAAAAACCTCTTTAATATCCTGAGGAATGACTGACGGGCGCTTTCTGTTCACGTCAACGCAGGCTATCTTGGTGACGGCCCTGATGTAAACATTGCCCTCTTCATCAGTAATTTCCTGTGCAAAAACCGCCGATGCGGATTTTACTTCCTTTATGGTACTGCTGACCAGAAGCAGATCGTCCAGTTTTGCCGAACGCTTGAAATCCACCTGCATGCTGGCCACCACGAAACCGAATCCCTTTTCCAGCAGTTCACTCTGCTTTACGCCGTGAGCCCTGAGCCACTCGGTTCGCGCCCTCTCCAGGAACTTTACGTAGTTCGCATTATACACTACTCCGCCTGCATCTGTATCCTCATAATAGACTCTGACGCTAAAAAAGAATTTATCACTCATTCTCAGGCATCTCCATATCAAAATAATCGTAGCTTTCCCTGGTTGCCATACGGCCTCTAGGAGTTCGCTGAATATAACCTTCCTGCATCATGTACGGTTCGAGAACATCCTCAATGGTATCGCGATCCTCACCGAGAATGGCGGCCAGGGTGTCAACACCTACCGGACCGCCGTTGAATCTTTCTATAATGGTTCTGAGATAACGTCTGTCCAGATCATCAAAACCGCAGTCATCAATCTTTAACATTTCCAGAGAATAGGCAGCGACCTCTCTGTTGATTACGCCGTTGTTCTTGACGTCGGCATAATCACGCACGCGGCGGAGCAGACGGTTGGCTATTCTCGGGGTTCCCCTGCTTCTGCAGGCGATTTCCCTAGCTCCGGCTGTTTCAAGATTGAGTCCGAGAACCGCTGCGGAGCGCTTCACGATGGAGGTAAGATCAGCTACATTATAGTACTGCAGACGGTGTACGATACCGAAACGGTCATGCAGAGGTGAAGTCAGAGACCCTGCCTTGGTGGTGGCGCCTATAAGCGTAAAAGGAGCGATGTCCAGCTTGATTGAGGCTGCTGACGGACCTTCACCGATGATAATGTCGGCCTGATAGTCTTCCATCACTGGATAGAGAAATTCCTCGATAATCGGATTGAGACGGTGAATTTCATCGATAAACAGCACGTCATTCGGCTCAAGCTTGGTAAGAAGAGCCGCAAGATCCGCCTTCTTTTCCAGAACCGGACCGGAGGTTTCAATAATGTTGACGCCCATTTCGTTCGCAATGATTTTGGCGATGGTAGTCTTGCCGAGTCCAGGCGGTCCGAAAATCAGCACATGATCCAGAGGTTCGCGACGTTTTCTGGCGGCGGCAATGGAAATCTCCAGCTGCTGTCTCATGTCATGCTGTCCCACGTAGTCACTGAGTTTTTTTGGTCTCAGAGCCCTGTCCACGCTCTCCTCTTCCCTGCTCTGGGTTGAGGAACTTAAAACTCTGTCTGGTTCAATACTCATTGGATGAAAAATCTCCGCTCTTTATATCCGAACCGGCACCTGTGCTTCCGCATCATCAGCAATACCGGAGGTATCATTATGATGCCCGGCGTCTGCGGGTACCCGTTCCTGAATTCTTTCATCAGGCATCTTCCGCCTGACTGTTCACTAATTTAAATTACGCTTAAGGCTGCTATACTATATGCTCTTGAGGGCAACCTTTATGACATCCTGAACGCTCATGCCGTCACGGTAGAGCTTATGCACTGAGGAAGCCGCCTGGGTCGGCTTGTAGCCGAGTGCCACCAGAGCCTGAACCGCCTGACTTTCCACGTCAGAATCAATGACAACGCCGGTATCTTCGGCAGGAAGTTCAGGATCCCTTGCGGAACTTTCAATACTGCCGGCATCATTAATCTTCCAGCTGCTTACCCTGTCCTTTATTTCAATTACCAGACGTTCAGCCGTCTTTTTGCCGATACCCGGAACCTTGACAATGGAATTGATGCTGTCATTCTTGACGGCGTTGACGAACTGCCCCGGATTAAAGGAAGACAGAATCGCCAGAGCAATCTTCGGTCCGATGCCGCTGACCTTGATAAGCTCCTTGAACAGCACCTTGGCCTCCCTGCTGGTAAAACCGAAAAGAAGCTGCGCATCCTCTCTTACCACAAAGCAGGTGTAAACAAATACCTCACCGCCGATTTCAGGCAGATTATAGAAACTGCTCATAGGCATGGACAGTTCGTATCCCACCCCGTTAACCTCAATCAGTACGTCAGGGGCGTTCTTTTCAATCAACTTACCGCGTAATGAACCAATCATGTCTGAAACTCCTCGGAAATAATACAGTCTGACTCCGGTCCGCCTTTAATCATAAACTGTCCGCCACCCGTATCCACCGTCCGTAATACAGTGCCGTCACATGAGACGTGAACGGATGCGGGAACTTTCATGTCCGACTGCCGTTTTGTCTAAAATTCTGTTAATTTTTGCTTTTTTAGGTACGGGTGTCAAGACTGCAGACCGAAGGCAGTGACATCGTGCGTTATAAATGATAATACATCGACACTGTTATGTACAAATATTTTATAAATGTATCTGTCAGATTTTTTATACCTGATATAAATTTCATCCGTCAGGGAACTGATTAAACGGCGACCGGACGATGACTGCCTTCCTGTTCACCATGGATTACGATTGAATGTTCAGATGAATTTTCCGCAGTTTCCGAAATTCCGGTAAATTTTTCCTGATTTTCACCGGTAATCGCATAAAACGAATTTTGCGGATGAAAATCACCTGAAAAAGAGAGAGCTCAGGCTGCTCTCCTCCTTAACATAATCCACATGACAATGCGGATATACGGCGATTTTAACGCCTCAGAACACCGATTCTGATGAGGAATAAAACGTACGCTGATTATTCCGGGAGCCGACATGAAATTGCTACCAAAACTTATTTTTCAAGCTCCGGCCAGTAAAAAACATTAGACAAAACGGAATTATAGTGTTAAATTTGCACCAGTTTTCAAACAGGATTTTTTGATTTTCAGAAAATACTGACAGATATATACAATATTTTCCCAAGTAATCTCTTTAATAAATTTCTTAAGAATACCCTTTGGTCATGTAATGTGTCTGTTGTGTATTGTTTGAATTCATTAATTTCATGAAAACCGTCGCATGATTTACCGTCCAGCGCGGTTACGCGTGCGAGAGCAGGATTGTCGTTTTTACTTCAGTTTTAACGTATTTCATATTTAACTGTAAAGACACATTTTAATAACTTCTACTAATCTAAAATTCTATGAATTTATCAGATCTAAAAAAAATACAAACCGCTGATTTAATCAGTATGGGTGAAGAAATGGGGTTGGAAAACCTCGGCCGTCAGTCAAGAAAAGACATTATCTATAACATTCTCAGAGCCAAGGCTAAAAGTGGTGAAGACATTTTCGGTGAAGGCGTTCTGCAGATTATCGATGGCGAAAAAGGCGGATACGGCTTTTTAAGAGATGCCGAATGTTCATATCAGCCAAGCCCTATTGATATCTACGTATCACAGAGCCAGATCAGAAAATCAAACCTCCGTAACGGTGACACCGTATTCGGCAAGATCAAGCCTCCAAAGGCTGATAATGAAAAGTACTTCGCACTTCTTCGCGCAGACACCATCAACCACGAGGATCCTGCCGTAAACAAGCACAAGATTCTCTTCGAAAATCTTACTCCTATTCATCCTAATGAAAGACTTAGATTAGAAAGAGGCAACGGATCTACCGAAGACATCACCGCCAGAGTAATCGATCTGGTTTCTCCTATCGGTAAAGGTCAGCGCGGACTTATCGTAGCTCCTCCTAAAGCCGGTAAGACCATGATTCTTCAGAATATTGCGCAGAGCATTCACGCCAACAATCCTGAATGCGACCTGATTGTTCTCCTCATCGACGAACGTCCTGAAGAAGTAACCGAAATGCAGCGCATGGTACAGGGTGAAGTATTCGCCTCAACCTTCGATGAAGATCCCAAGAGACACGTACAGGTTGCCGAAATGGTAATCGAAAAGGCCAAGCGTCTGGTTGAACACAAGCATGACGTTGTTATCCTGCTGGACTCCATTACCCGTCTGGCACGTGCCTACAACATCACCAAGGAATCATCAGGCCGCGTGCTGACCGGTGGTGTGGATGCAGGTGCGTTACAGGGACCTAAGGCTCTGTTCGGTGCAGCCCGTAACATTGAAGAAGGCGGTTCACTCACCATTATCGGTACCGCTCTTATTGAAACCGGTTCAAAGATGGATGACGTAATCTACGAAGAATTCAAGGGTACCGGTAACATGGAACTTCACCTGGTGCGCAAGCTTGCTGAAAAGCGTATCTTCCCTGCAATCAGCGTGAACCGTTCAAGTACCCGTCATGACGAACTTCTGACCTCTCAGGACGAACTGGCAAAGATGTGGATTATCCGCAAGTTCATCAATGCCATGAATTCATCTGACGAAGACGAATCAAAGGGTGCAGAATTCCTGATTCAGCATCTGTCAATGACCAAGACCAATGAAGAATTCTTCGAATCAATGAAGAAGTAGTTTCAGGTTTTCGGACAATCGCATCCCGGTTGTCAGCAGAAGGAAGAGGCCTCAGGCCTCTTCCTTTTTTATATGCCGTCTAATCCGCCTGATGATGACGGAGCCATTCCTTAAGCGGCGGAAAAATTCTGATGTCACATTCATCCCATGCAAGCTTTTCCAGTTCAGCCGGTGTGCGCCAGTCCGCATCTGAATGCTCACTGCTCCACGGTGTTTTACCGTCAGTTATTCTGCATACAAAAACGTGCAGTATGATTCTGAAATCACTGTAGTCATGTACGATGACGCCGAGCTTGTTCAGAATTTCCGCCCTGACGTGCAGCTCTTCATTCAGTTCCCTCACCACGCACTGCTCCGCGGTCTCACCCTTTTCTATCTTTCCTCCCGGAAATTCCCATTTACCCGCCATGGACATTCCCGGCTTTCTCCTGCCGCAGAAGAAACGTCCGTTCTGATAAAGAATTCCGGTGGTAACCTCCAGCTCTTTAAGAGGCTCCCGATGTTCAGTGTTTCCGGCACCTTCGAAAGATACGTTTTCGTCCATGGTCTTCAGACTGTTAGTCATGGTTGCAATCCTGTTTTCATGATAAAATACGACAAGTTTTTCATGTACGGCATTTTACCCTTTTCACGGGCTCATTGCCTCAGTAAATACCGTTTTATGCCGAAATCGGCTGTACGGAACATGAATCGGAACGCTGTCAGTATCCGTTCCGTTTTCCCGGCCGTGCCTGAACCGATAAGTCGAATTTCAAACCTAAGAACAGTCTATGCTGAACATTATAGATATCAATCTGGAAATGACCGGTGCCGGTCACAAAAAAAACATCAAGGATATCAGTGGCTGCGCCTCATCTCTGATTATCGCCAGACTCAGTGAAAATCAGGATATCAACGTGCTGGTGGTAACCAGAAACGTTCAGGAGGCCGCCTCACTGGAACAGGAGCTCATTTATCTCATAGGCAGGGACAGGGTGTGGTTTTTCCCGGATCCAGAAACCCTTCCGTATGACAGCTTCTCCCCGCACAAGGACATAATCTCCAGAAGACTGGAAATCATGTATCAGCTGACCTGCCGCAAGGGGCTTGTGGTGCTGGTAAACATCAATACCCTTATGGGAAAACTCCCTCCGGTTGATTTCATTGTCAGGGAATCATTCCTGATGAAGACCGGAGACAGAGTTGACATTCCGGCACTCAAGGAACGTCTCATCAATGCCGGCTACTATGCCGTTCAGCAGGTTCTGGAACACGGAGAATTCACCACCAGAGGTTCAATAATCGACCTGTATCCGATGGGAAGCAATCATCCATACCGCATAGACTTCTTTGACGACGAAATAGATTCCATCAGTATTTTTGACATAGAAACCCAGAGATCCGTTAAAACAGTTCCTGAAATCAAACTGCTCCCGGCTCATGAATTTCCGTTTGACGAGGATTCGATTTCCCTGTTCCGCGTCAGATACCGCGAGCAGTTCAGCACCTCCACCCTGCCTGACCACCTGATATATCAGAGTGTGTCAAAACACAGCATTCCGTCAGGTATTGAATACTATATGCCCCTGTTTTTCAAAGAGGAACCGGCCAGCCTGTTCGACTATCTGCAGGATAACGTCAGACTGGTACTGATGGAGGATCTGACTCCTGCGGCCGAGAGCTTCTATAAGGACATTCAGGATCGTGCCGGCAGATACCTTGGCAATCCTGAGCATCCGAGTCTGAAACCGGAAATGCTCTTCTACGATCTGAACACTCTGAGATCCCTTGCCAACAGATACGACACATACAGGCTGTTCACCAGCAATGATGAAGCGCCCCGCAATGCCATGAACGCGGGAACATCACATCTTCCTCCGATTGCGCTGAACCAGGCTCTTGAAGAACCGTTCGAGCCGTTCCTGAGCTTTATCGAAAACTTCAGGGGAAGAATCCTGCTCACTGTGGAAACCGAAGGCAGAAAATCCATTATCTATGACCTGCTGCATGAAAAAATCAGATATGCGGAAGTCGAATCCCTGCAGGATTTCATCAACGGAAGTGAACGCTTTGCCGTAACCATCGCTCCGATAAATTCCGGCGCAGTGCTTAACAGAAATCTGGCGGTGATTACCGAAAACGAACTTCTGGGCACCACCTCCGTAACCCATCGCCGTCATGCAAAGCGCAACCGCAACTTCAATCAGGATGCCGTCATCAAAAATCTGGCCGAACTCAAGATTGGAGACCGAGTGGTACACGAGCAGTACGGCATCGGTGCCTATGACGGTCTGCAGGTGCTTACCATTGACGGCGTAAAAACTGAATTCGTTGCCCTCAATTACGCCAATGACGCCAGAATGTACATTCCCATAACCTCACTGTACCTGCTGTCACGCTACAGCGGACCTGAGGAAACCAAACTCACCAGACTCGGAACCGACGCCTGGAAAAAGGCAAGGGACAGGGCAGCCTCCAAAATCAGGGATGTGGCCGCATCACTGCTGGATATATACGCCAGACGCAGACTCAAAAAGGGTATTCAGTATCCTGTCAACAAGAGTGAATATGCCGATTTTGCCGCAGGCTTCAAATTCCAGCCGACAGACGATCAGCAAAGAGCCATTGATGCCGTGCTTGAAGACATGAGCAGCGACAAACCGATGGATCGACTTATCTGCGGCGACGTGGGATTCGGTAAAACCGAAGTTGCCATGAGAGCAGCCTTCATTGCGGCTTCCGCCGGAAAGCAGGTGGTCATTCTGGTACCTACCACCCTGCTTGCGGATCAGCACTATGAAAGTTTCCGTGACAGATTTGCAAGAACCCCGCTGGTTATTGAATGCCTCAGCCGTTTCAACTCCGCCAAAACCGAAAAGGACATTCTCGGCAGAATTGCCGAAGGCAAGGTCGACATCATCATCGGTACCCACAAGCTTCTCGGCAAGGGAATCAGATATAAGGATCTCGGTCTGCTGATTATCGACGAGGAACATCGTTTCGGCGTAAGTCAGAAGGAAAAGATCAAATCGCTCAGAGCCGAAGTGGACATTCTGACAATGACCGCCACTCCGATTCCGCGCACCCTGAATCTTTCCCTGAACGGCATCAGGGATCTGTCAATTATCGCCACGCCTCCTGCCAGAAGACTCGCGGTAAAAACCTTCGTTCACGAAAACAGCGACACCATCGTCAGGGAAGCAATATCCCGAGAGCTCAAGCGCGGCGGTCAGTGCTACTATCTGCATAATGACGTGAAAAGCATCAACATCACCGCCGAAAGACTCGCCGGACTTCTGCCTGAAGCAAGAATCGCCGTGGCGCATGCGCAGATGCATCAGCATGAGCTCAGCAGAATCATGCATGATTTCTACCGTCAGCGCATTAACGTGCTGGTGTGCTCCACCATTATCGAAACAGGTCTTGACGTACCTACCGCCAACACCATCATTATCGAGGGTGCCGACCACTTCGGTCTTGCCCAGCTGCATCAGCTGAGAGGACGTGTCGGCCGTTCACACCATCAGGCCTACGCATACCTGCTTACCCCGCCTGCCGGTTCTCTGTCAAACGATGCCCGCAAGCGTCTTGAAGCAATAGCCTCACTGGAAGAACTTGGTTCAGGATTCATTCTGGCAAATCAGGATCTGGAAATACGCGGTGCAGGTGAAATTCTCGGCGATGAACAGTCAGGTCAGATTGAAGGCATTGGCTTCAATCTCTACATGGACATGCTGGATGCCGCGGTTGAACAGATGAAGGAAGGAAAGGAACCTACTCTTGAAAACATGAGTCATCACGAGGTCAGCATAGAACTGCACATTCCGGTACTGTTCCCTGAAAACTACATCTACGACATCGGCAACAGACTTCAGCTCTACAAGCGACTGTCATCCTGCAGGGACAGCAGTGAAATCGATGAGATTCAGGCTGAGATAGTCGACCGTTTCGGAGCTCTGCGACCTGAAGCCAGAAACGTAATAACCATTAATAAATTAAAGCTCTTATCACAGAAATTAGGCATAAAGTCCATCGAAATGAACAGCAAATACGGTTCAATAGAATTTGGTGATAAAATACATGTGAATTTTGATTATCTGAGATCCCTGGTTCTCGAACGCAGCAATGAATTCCGTCTTGACGGAACCTCCAGACTGCGCATAGTTGAAAGCAGCCCGGAGGCTGACAGGAGAATACAGCAAATACAGAACATACTAACTGAAATGGATACCCACTATGAAAAATAAACTGCTGAAAATGGCAGGTCTCGTACTTATCGCAACACTGCCGTTCAATTATGTTAATGCAGCGGAAGCAGACAAGACTCCTGCCGCAGCCCAGAAGACTGCTCAGGCAAAGAAGAAATCCGCAAGCAGTACTTCCATCGCTGAAAAGAACTGTATGGCACTGGTCGGATTAAGACTTGGAGATACCTACAGAAAAAAGGTTACCGATCGTCACGAAGGCAAAAACAAGGACGGCAATGTCACCTATTCCTTCGTGGGTACCGCTGAAAGTCTTGATGATAATCTCTCATTTGTCTGCAAGCTGGAATTTGTCAATGAAAAATACAACATTACCGAATTCTCACTCATGAGGGTTGTTCCGCAGGACAGCGTAAACTTTGATGAGAACTCCGACAATCCTCCTACCACAAACAGCGGAATGATGAAACCACTGCAGGACGGCGGTGCTTCTCAGAAATAACACACTGAAAATAAAGAGGAGGCATATCCTCTTTATTTTTTTATATTACTTCCCTGTACGTTTAAACATCTCCGGATTCTTTTCATATTCATCATTTTTTATCCGCCAGAAATTCTTCAAAACTGAAGGTCATATGGTTCCGTTCCGCATACGACAGAAGCATTAAAAACCGTCAGAACTCAGGCTCAGGCAACATATTGCAGCTGCAAATCGTTTAAATGTCTGTTCATCAGAAAATTCCGGATAACACAGAACTGTTTCAGACAGAAAAATAATACAGGAATGAAATTCTGAACTGTTTCATCAATTAATAATCCGTATGCTATAAATTATAGGTTCATCTCACAATAAGCCGTTCGGAAAGATCCAAAAAAAACCGAGACTGCCCTCACGGCAGTTTCGGTTTTTTCATCAAAGAGTAAGTAAGAGTTACGTAAATTAACCTAAAGAAGCGGCTACTTCGTCACTCATAACACCATTGTGATAAACTTCCTGAACATCATCGAGATCTTCGAGGTAGTCAACCAGCTTCATGAAGGTTTCGGCATGATCCATGTCCACGTCGGCTTCAGTAGAAGCAACCATGGTTACCTGAGCGTTTGAGTGCTTGAGACCTGCTGCTTCAACGGCGTCGAGTACGGCACCGAAGCTTTCGGGAGTGGTATTGATTTCGATTGAACCGTCATCATTGGTGATAACGTCATCAGCACCTGCTTCAAGAGCGATTTCCATGATCTGATCTTCATCGCCTTCATCAAAAGTGATGATACCCTTCTTGGTGAAGAGATAAGCTACTGAACCGCTGGTACCGAGGTTGCCGCCGAACTTGGTGAAGCCGTGACGAACGTCTGATACGGTACGGTTGCGGTTATCAGTCATGCATTCAACCATGAATGCACTGCCGCACGGACCGTAACCTTCATAAACGATGGTTTCGAGTTCAACACCGTCACCGCCGCCGGTACCGCGTTCAATTGCTCTGTTTACGGTATCACGAGTCATGTTCTGTGATAATGCGCTTGCAACAGCAGCACGTAAACGAGGGTTTGCATTCTGGTCACCGCCGCCGATACGAGCAGCAGTGGTAATTTCACGAATCAGCTTGGTAAATACCTTACCGCGCTTGGCATCCTGAGCGGCTTTACGGAAACGTATATTAGCCCATTTACTATGACCTGACATTTAAATTTCTCCTGAATATTTGATAATACGAACCTTTAAAAAATCAGGGGATTAACACTTAAAGGTCCGCCGACTAATTAAAAACTGTTATTCATCCTTAACGGCAATTGACAGTTCGTTAAGAGCATCTGCAGAAGCGAAGCTTGGAGCATCAGTCATCAGACATGCTGCAGCAGTGGTCTTAGGGAATGCAATTACGTCACGGATATTATCGGTACCGGTAATCAGCATGGTTAAACGGTCAAGACCGAAGGCAAGACCTGCATGAGGAGGAGTACCGAACCTGAGTGCATCGAGCAGGAAGCCGAACTTTTCCTTCTGTTCCTTTTCATTGATGCCGAGAACTGAGAATACGGCCTGCTGCATTTCATTCCTGTGAATACGTACTGAACCGCCGCCTACTTCGTAACCGTTGATTACCATATCGTATGCATCAGCGTAAACTGAGTAAGGATCGTTCTTAAGATCATCAGGATTGGTGGTCTTAGGAGCGGTGAACGGATGATGCATTGCTGCAATTGAACCGTCCTGATTCTTTTCAAACATAGGGAAGTCAACAACCCACAATGCCCTGAAGCCTTCACCTACGAGACCTAAATCTCTGGCAGCCTTGAGTCTTAAGGCGCCGATGGCGGTTGAAACAACCAGACCGTCACTGTCGGCACCGAAGAAGATGATGTCTCCTGCCGCTGCGCCGGTTCTTGAAAGAATACCGTTTACGATATCGTCACTGAGGAACTTGGCGATTGGAGACTGAACACCTGCAACACCTGCGTTTACGGCGTTAACCTTCATCCATGCAAGACCCTTTGCACCGAAGAGAGCAACATGCTTGGTGTATTCATCGATAACCTTTCTGGTGGTCTTTTCGGCACCGCCCTGCATGCAGAGAGCAACAACTCTACCCTTAGGTGAGTTTGCAGGACCATTGAATACTGAGAATTCGCAGTCCTTAACCAGATCGGCGATATCAACCATTTCAGCCTTGATGCGGAGATCAGGCTTGTCTGAACCGTACTTTCTCATGGCCTCGTCCCAGGTCATTACCGGGAACTTGCCTAAATCAACGTTAAGAATCTTCTTCCACAGACCGGTAATCATTTCTTCCATGATTTCCTGAACGTCTCTGGCGGTCATGAATGAGGTTTCCACATCGATCTGAGTGAATTCAGGCTGACGGTCGGCTCTCAGGTCTTCATCGCGGAAGCACTTTACAATCTGATAGTATCTGTCAAAGCCTGACATCATCAGCAGCTGCTTGAAGAGCTGAGGAGACTGCGGCAGAGCGTAGAACTTGCCGTGATGAATACGGCTTGGAACCAGATAGTCTCGGGCGCCTTCAGGGGTAGCCTTGGTGAGCATCGGAGTTTCAACATCCAGGAAGTTGTGGCTGTCCAGGAAGTTTCTTACATAACTAGTGATGCTTGCACGGATCTTGAAGCGTTCAAGCATTTCAGGACGTCTTAAATCAATGTATCTGTACTTGAGACGGAGCTCTTCGGCATTTTCCTGATTGAAATCAAGAGGAAGCGCATCTGAACGGTTGATGATTTCAAGTTCAGTTGCCATTACTTCAACCTTACCGGTCTTCATACCTGCATTAATCTGATTATCAGGTCTTGCCTTGACAATACCGGTAACCTTGATGCAGCACTCATTACGGAGTGTGGAAGCAAGCTCGTGTGATTCTTTCTGGTCCGGATCGAAATAAACCTGAACGATACCGGCTCTGTCACGCATATCGATAAAAATAAGGCCACCTAAATCTCTGCGGCGATTAACCCAGCCACAAAGTACAACCTTCTGCTCCAGCTGAGACTCACTCACGTCACCGCAATAAATTGAGCGCATAGACATAAAAATACCTCTTTCTCCCTTCCCTTCATTCAGACGGAAAGGTATACACAATTGGATTTCGGGAATAAAAAATAAAAGATCGGCGTATTATACAACAATCCGTCAGGATCTTACACATTTTTAACAGCGCTGATTGATTTAAAATTTTATCCTCTGCCGGAAAAAGCCCGACACCGGACTGACTGGCGTTCGGGAATGTACGCTGAAACGCGTTGTTCAGGGACGGACAGTCTCCGCATGTACGCTGTCAGCCGTAAACGCTGCAATCATCATGCCGAATCAGTTCCGCCGGAAATCCGGTCCTTCATGCTGCGGCCCGCGGCGGTCGCGTCGATTATCCGTGAAAAAACGCACGTTCCTGCAGTCTTCACGTTTTGTCCAGTCCAAAAAACATATAATCTATAAAATATAAAGACGCCGCGCACGGATTATCCGCCGAAATGCGAATGATGTCAGCCTGCGGCGTGCGGAAACATTCCCGTTTCCGGCCGTATTAACCATCAGACAGGAAAGCTGCACCATGAACTTTCTCAAACCAGAATTATTAACACTGCCGGCGGTCTCAGTCCTGATACTGTCCGCCGTTTCCGGCTGTGCCGTGATGTCCGAGGATGAATGCAGGACTGCCGACTGGCACGAACAGGGATACGCTGACGGAACAAACGGTAAATCCTCATCATTGTTTGAGGAATACGTTTCAGCATGTCAGCAGTATGTTTTTGTGGACAGATCAGCCTACTTCCGGGGCAGAAGGGACGGCGCCGAGGTTTTCTGCAATCCTTCAAAAGCCTACGACATGGGTCTTAGAGGAGAAGAACTTACTGACATCTGCAACGGCACGCGTAACGAACACCGGTTCAGAGAGAAATACGAAAGAGGATATGCCGTATACGACATGGATCGCCAGATAAGGGAAATCGACGACGCTCTGAATGAAATCGACGGATATCTGCGAAGCGGCGACTTCAGGGGACGCATATACGATGAACTCAGCAGTGACTACCGTTACCTGGAACAGCTGCGATACAGCGCCGAATCAGACTACAACCGTCTGAGAAACTCCGAAGGCCGTTCCGCACACGTAAGAAACTACCGCAGTGAAATGGAAAAAATGCCGTACTACAGATCCTATACCGAAGCCAGAACCGTTAAGGAAAATCTGCAGAGAGCCAATGAGGAACTGGACAGAATCAGATACGACATCGAGTCGGTCAGCAGAAAGATGGACAGAACCGAAAGCCAGTCCGAATTTCAGAAATACAAGCGTGAGCGTGACTGTCTGAGAGACGAGGAACGAAAGCTGAGACGCGAGATTGACAGGTATCTGGACTCCTCAAATCCTGAATACTACAGGAGCTTCAGTTCAGACAGGCACCGCTGTCACCGCTAAAGCATTTTTCCGGAGTAATCACTGCGGAAATTCAAAAAACCAAAAACGCTGCCGTATGTCATAATGAACTCCGTTTCCGTTCATCGTAACCTAAAAATTAGATAACCATTACTCAATCTAGATTTTTTAAAAAATATATTTGATTTTTTAGCTGATATTTCTTTGATTTATCAGCATTTTTTATTGCTTTTGTATTGAGTATTGAGTATATATTATAATATAACATATACTCAATACAGGAATTGCAATATGGCATTAAAAGCGTCAGAAGAAGTTAAAACAAGAATTGTTCAACAAAAGCAGAAGAACGGTGATATCTATGTTATCGAGCGCAAGACCAAATATGATTCTGTCAAAAAGTTTAATGTTGTACTATCAAGTAAAATTTTAGGAAAAATTCCTAAAGGTGAAAAAGAAATGGTTCTGACGCGCCCTAAACGTCCAAACGGAACAAAAGTATTAAATTCAAAGGAACAACAATCTGAGATAACTGTCTCCAGACGGAAGGTGGGTATGATGGATATCATCGATCACATAGGCAAGATCTCGGGAATTGATGATGCAATTTATGCCAACACCGACAAAGGGACAGCGCAGAAGATAATCTCTCTTGCAAGATACCTGCTTGCTACGGATGGACAGAGTCTGCCGGGAATAACTTCATGGCAGTACTCTCATCCGCTTCCCTATGATGAAGGACTTTCTGAGAGTATATACCACAACCTTTTTACAGACGTAGGACGTAATGAATCCCTGATGCAGAGTTTCTTTGCATCCAGGATTGAAAAGGCTGGAGATACTGCACTGCTGGCATATGATTCCACCACGATATCGACATATTCAAAGCAAATATCGGAAGCAAGATTTGGATTCAACAAGGCTCATGACGGTCTTCCAACAGTAAAGCTCCTGTCACTGTATTCAGTTGAAACCAGACAGCCTGTCGTATTTACCAGACAGCAGGGAAATCAACCGGATGTAATCACTATAGAAAATGCGTTAAAACAGCTTCAGGTCTTAGGTGTTAAAAAGGCTGAAATAGTAACTGATAACGGATACTATTCTGAGAAGAATCTTGCCGAAATGCTCCATGCCCGCTTTGACTTTATAACACTGGTCAAAATTGGCATCAGCTGGGTAAAAAAAGAACTTGAAAACAGATTTAACGAGTTCAGCAGCACAGGCAGTGCCTGTCCTTTTGACACCAATACCCATGGTGTTTCAGTAATGCTTAAACACGAGTTTACGAGACAAAGAAAGTATGCGAGCATGAAGAAGGGACTTGCAGGTGGAACACAGGAATCATTCGAGCGCAGAATCTATCTGCATCTATACTTTAACCCGTTCCGCAAGGTGGAACAGGATTCCACATTTGACAAAGACATGTTTGAACTTAAGTATCTAGTCGAAAAAGGAACGGCAGAGGAAGAGCTCTCACCAGGGGCTATTGAAAAAATAAACAAATACCTCAATATTAACCGTCGGGGAAAAGCTGTCAATGTAACATTCAATGAGAAAACAATAGCTGATGCCAAGAAGTATCACGGATACTTTGCTCTTGTATCCAACTGTGAAAAGGATCCGTTTGAATGTCTTAGCAAGTACCGCAGACGTGAAACCATAGAACAGTTTTTTGAAGCAGGTAAACAGAAAACAGATGGTACCCGCACAAGAGTATGGTCGAGCGAAAGTCTTATGGGCAGAATGTTTGTGCAGTTTGTAGCTCTGTGCTATTACGAATATTTAAGCGAACAGCTTCGCCAGATAAAACTCAAACTTGAGGAAGATATAACAGCAGAAAAGGATTTGGCGGAGACAAGAAAGAACAAAAAGAAGCTATTGTCTTGGATGAACAACACTCCTGTTTACCTGACATTGCAATGGTTTGATGCAGTTGAAGAAATTAAGGTCTCTGCCAAGCTTCGTTCAAGGAGATGGTCAACAGAGATAACTGAAAGAGACCGGATCCTGATCAATTATCTAGGCATGAAATTTTGAGTACTGATTATCCAACTTTTAGGATCGTAACGTACGGCATAATTTTCTCTGATTCTCTGCTGAAATTTCAGTTCAGAAACATCATTCAGCCTTTGAAAACCTTGCCAATACGAACCCCCGTTTTTTTTGACAAAAAACGAAAACGCTTTTTTCAAACAGATGTCTCAAATCAATTTAAAGCTTTAGGCATTTACCTCACATTAGGTTTAAAATATAATTGCTTTAAATATATAAGGTTCATGTTTAGCACAAATAATAATCAGACAAGATATCCAGAGGAGCAAACCTGAGCCGGTACACGTGATTTATGGTGTACAATATACGATGAAGTCATAACAATAATAATATAACGTTTATAAACAACTCCCGTCAGAGGGGGCAGATCAAATCAGATGTGATGCATAGCAGCTGTTATCGTGCTGCACCACTGGTTAAAACCTACGGAATGATTGCACATAGTATTTTTACCGCGGGGACTGAGAGACATTAACGGACTGACCGAATCAGCAGTTCTGTATACGTGACTGTCTCACGGCAGAGGAAACATGGAAAACTTCCGGCATTCCGGAACATCTCAAAGTGCCGTTTTAACCTTTTTTAGTGTTGTTTTTATCAATTTAAGATAATAAGTTAGCAAAAGTGTCATTATATTTACGCAGAGCATTAGAGCAGGCTTATCTGCAGAATTTAAAGAATAGGGAAATCCAGACAATCGCAGTCTCCCACAACAATCAGGCTGAGATTCGCAACGATTTCAATATTCTGTGTGAGAAGAAGGGTATCAGCAATCCCATAAGGATTCAGCTGACACCTGAAGATTACTTTGCGCCTTTATCCCCTATTCTCTATCTGATCAACGAACTGCTGTTCAGACACAATATTGAACTTACCCAGGTTTCCAGACTGCTGAAATTAGGCAAATACGAATCCAACATGCTTAATTCCATGCTGCAGAACCGTTTTGACATCAAAGAATACTACATGCCTTCTGATCTCGAATACATCAAGCTGAGAATCAGAAAGCACATCCAGACCCTGCTGCACCATCTGCTGAGCGGTCCGGATCCTATCCCCGTATGCATCTGCAATCTTCAGTATGCCGGTCCGAGCTCAATCAAGTTTCTGATTGACATTCTCAAGACCAACACCGGAGACTCCACCTACATTTATTCAATCAGGGAACAGTCTCTCAATGAAATGCAGAAGAAGGCAATCAAGCTTCGTGAAGATCAGCAGCGCCGACGTTCTCTCAACATTTTTTCAGCATACAACAACGAGGATGATGATGAACAGGAACTTCTGAACACTCCAAACTGCATACTGCTTTTAGGGTTCAATTCAGAAAATCTGCTCAATGCCACCACTCCCGCCAAATGGCTGGAAATGGAAGGTGAAATCGAACGTTTCTTTGCTCTCATCCGTCCTTCTGATCCAGATTACAGGGGCAACAGTACGGACAACCAGTGGCCTAAGCTCAAGTATCAGGCAAAGCCTATCCTTACCTTCGAGGATGCGGTTGAACGCTGCGGCATACTCTTCAACTACCTCTGCTATGACGAGGTTATTGAAATCGCCAACTCCCTGATACAGGAAATAAGATTCAGCAAAGACAAGAAATTCAAGAACGAAGAACTCATCTACCACCTGCTGGGCCGAGCCAGACTGTACAAGCATGAATACGAAGACGCGCTCATCGCCTTCGACCTCATGTACGAAAAGGCTCAGTACAACAACAATACGGATGACGCCTGCAATTCCTACATCGAGCTGGCATACACCCACATTTTCAGATCAGACTTCGAATCTGTACTGCATTTCGCGGAGATGGCTGCTCATCTCGGTGAAATCAGTATGAACATGCGTCTGGTGGTTATTTCAAACTTCTGTCTCTTCGTAGCCTACGATCGTGCCGGTATCAAGTACGGATATCACAATATCTGTACCCTTATCGACAATCTGGAAAAATACGATCTGATAAAGGAAGAAGTTTATGTTCTGCGCAACATCTTCGCTCAGGTAAGCTTTGATCCTCAGAACCTCAACATGAATATCGCCCTGGAAATGTGCAACAAGGCCATTACCCTGGCAAACAGAGCAGGCATCAAGCACGAAATAGCGGCAGCCAACCACTGTAAAGGCGTGGTTCTGTTCAATCTCGGCAGATACCCTGACGCCCTGCATGCCTACAGACTGTCTGAAGATCAGTACTATCAGATTGAAGTACCGGTAGAGCTCACTCACGTGTACAACTCCATCGGTTTCGTACTCAATGAAACCGAGGACTACCCTAAGGCACATGAGTACTACATGAAGGCTCTGCGCAACTCAATCAACCTGAACGACTACTCAGAAATCACCATTACCATATACAACATTTCTCAGCTGTACATGCTGAGCGGTCTGTTCAAGGAAGCGCTGTCAACTCTGGATATTCTGCAGGAAATCCTTTCAATTCTGAAGACAACCAGACTGCCGTTCCACAACATTCACCACATATATCTGTCCAAGGCTCTGGTATACACCTACCTTGACAAGATAAATCTGGCTGAACAGATGCTCAGAAGAAGCGCCAACATCAGCAATGACATTCCGCTTATCGGCAGCGAGCTGTTCCTGTACAACCTGATTCAGACCATTGTTCACGTAAAGAACAAGCAGAAGCAGCAGGCTCTGGATCTGTTTGCCCAGATTCGCAACTTCCAGAAGCTCGGAACGCTTACTCCGAAAGAAAACATCCTGTTCTACATGACTGCCCTGAAGATATTCAGTGAATACAAGGATTATGAATCCAGATTCAAGTATCTGAAGGAAGGCTATTCATATGCCATAAAGAACCAGCTGTTCAACAGCCAGAAGCTTATCATCAACTGCTGGAAGCTGAACTTCAAGCCTTATGAAGGCTACTCGGTAATCGAAGTTCCAATGAACGAACTCAACCAGATTATTCAGCTGGTAAGACAGGAACACAAGGTTAACACCCTGTGGAAACAGGTTCATGAAATGCGCCTCATCTCAATGCTGCACAACTTCAGTCTTAGCGTTGATTCCTACAATCAACTGGCTGCGGAAACCCTGCGTCTGCTGTCGTCACACTTCAATATCAACGGCGGCATGATTTACTTCGTATCCCAGGAAAACAGGACCTCTTCCCTGATACAGGAGTTCAATTCATCCAAGATTCAGCCGAACTTCTCATTCAAGAAGATTGAGAAATTCATAAATTCCCATATAACCAAGGAATTTACCGAGCTGACGGATATCACCATCGGACCGGACAAGGTACACAGGGTAATGATATTCCCTCTGGTTGACCGTACCGAAGTATTCGGTCAGATGCTGCTGTTCAGTTTCGACAAGGCCTTAAGAAGCAATTACGAAGAGGAACATGATTCAATCACCATGATTTCACAGCAGCTGTCAAGTCAGCTCACCATGATTCTGCAGCGTAACGAGCTTATCAAGGTCAGCACCACCGATATGCTTACCGGTCTGTACAACCGTATGGAATTCAACCGTATAATCACCAAGCTTATTGCTGATTTACCTGCTGACCGCAACATATCCCTGGGCTTTATCGACCTGGATAACTTCAAGTACTACAACGATAATCTTGGACATGAAATCGGTGATAAGCTGCTGGTATGGTTTGCCGATCTTCTCAACAGTCTCAAGGGGCCTAACGACATTGTATGCCGCTGGGGCGGTGACGAATTCCTGTTCCTGATGAAGGACTGCGATGCCGACGAGGCTGAACAGCGTATGACCGTTGTACTCAACAGTCTGAAGAAAAAACTCGGTTACAAGAAGGAAATCGAAGAGTTCCTGCATACAACCGTGAACAATCTTCCTGAACGCTACTATCTGTCATGCTCTATCGGCGTAATGGACAGCAACAGTCTGCCTAAACCGTTTACCGAATCGGATCTGCTCACCAGTGCCGACGCGGCTCTGTACGAAGTAAAACGTACCGGAAAGGGAAAGGTTCTGAACTTCAAAAACATGACTCACGAAGCCGACGGCATGATAATGGAATCCAACAGATAAGCGGATTCACCATTCGGAACTTAACCTTAAAACCTGTTCCCGCATGGGAACGGGTTTTTATTTTTCAGGAGAACTACTGCTCCCTGCCTTCTTCAGCCCAGGCCATAAAAAAGCCCGGCATCAGAACTGATTGATACCGGGCTTCATTAAGGATTATCGGAATACCTTAGGTTCCGTTATTCCCGAGTTTGATACCAAATCGTTAAAGACCTCTTGAAAAAAGAGGTTTTTCTTTAAATATTTATGTTGTGTATACGTAATGTATATAATATAATATTCTTGAGATTGTTTTTTGATTTTCAAGGAGTCCAGAAATGTTTGTTCGCAGAATTAAAAGAGCCAATGGACAGGTAAGCATTGTTCTGGTTGAAGGCTATCGTGAAAACGGCAAAGTTAAGCAGAGAACAGTTGAATATCTTGGGACAGAATCAGAACTGACAAAGAACGATCCGGATGCGGTTAACAAACTTATTGAAAAATATAGAAATGAGCAGAATAAAAAAGAAGCTTTCATTAAATTAACCATCA
>NZ_JNKD01000022.1:0-48897 GCF_000701925.1 Ruminobacter sp. RM87
AGTGTCCATTCATTTCGAAGAACAGTTCTTTAATTGTCTCTCTGTTAATCTTCAGATAGTTATTAAAGCTGTCCTGTACCGGAGCCTTGTACTTTGGGGTTCCGTTCATGTATTTGCGAACAGATTGCCTTGAAATTCCTAATTTTCTGGCTATTCCCCTGATTGACTGTCCTTGTTTAGAAAGTTCATTGATCTGATTTTGAAAGATTGAATCAAACATCTTGTAATACCGTTTTTTCCTTACGAGATATTCCGGCATTTTACGATTTTTGACTTTTTTCATGACCACTCCGTTGTCTGTTTTTTCTTGTTTGAAGGTGGTCAACTTTAATTCGTTTAGGTGGTCAACTTTTGCGATCGTTTAACACTTTTGCGGGAATAGGTTCCATAAAATGATGTCCGCATTCTCTGCATTTATAACCATGGTAGTAAAAAACAAGACTTTGCCTGTGTTTTGGAAGAAACGGAAAATCCTTAATTTCCGTGGAATGTCTGGCATGAACATACACGTTCATTTTCCCGCAAAAAGGACATCTCATGTCCGACGTTTGGCGGTTACTTTCGAAAGAATAAACGGATTTTAAGGTTTTGGGATCGAAGCTGTGTGAAACAGCAGTAAATGGTTGGCAAACTGAGTTTATCTGTGTATCATACGTCTGAAGGGGCATAAAGTATCTCTGTTGTATTTTTGTGTGGGAACTTAAATACTAGAATACTTTTGCCCCTTCTTCAATATCTACATTCCCAACAATTCCGTGATGAACCCCTTTTTTATGCATTTATCGCAATTTATCGCAGAATAGGATTTACGACAGGTATGAATCCTGGTGTCATTCACGTGAGTGCATATACATGTCCTGAATCTGTTTTCAGATAATTTTCAGTATTTCGCAGTTGGCTACTTTCTTGCCGCGGTCATGTTCATTGAATATTCTCATCAGCTGCGCATAATCGGCATCAGGATATTCAAGAAGGATTTTTATGGCCGCCATAAACTGTCCGTGGGTGAAGATGAAGATACTGTTCTCGGATCTTTCCCTGACATGACTAAGCAGCTTGCGCGCACGGTCAATCATGTCCGCAAATGATTCCGCACCATTACCGTCGTTGTAGCGGGGGTTAAGCTCATTCCAGTAGGAATCAACCCATGGTTTTCTTTCTTCCGGAGTCGTGTTGAAACACCTTACCGGGTCAAGATAGGTGAATTCCTGTATATCCTGCCATTCTTCCGTTCTGGCCTGAGGAAATCTGCGAGCAAGCGGGGCAGCGGTTTCCATTGTTCGTGTATATGAGCTCCATGAAATCAGATCAGGGGCTTCCTTAATGGTTGCGGCAAATTCCTCTGCCTGCTGTCTGCCGTATTCTGTAAGAATGTTAGCGGTAGGATTGGTGGTTCGCAGCCCGGCATTTCCGAGGCTCTGAGCATGACGAACCAGAATAACTTGTTTTGGCATAATTATTATTGTTCCGTTTAATGGAAGTCAGATACGTAATCAGTTTCAGTTATGTTTAATTATACTGTTTTTTGTGTGGCCCTGTGGTGAACTGAGCTCAATATAAGAAACTATACAGCGGTTTTTGGTCGCAGAGTGGGGGAATTCGTCGTTCCTGATGCCGTTTCATGTCAGTATCAGTAAATCCGGGGCTGAAACAGCCGTATTATCGCAATCAAAAACTCCACGGTACAGGAAAACTCACTTTTCACACGGGGTGCCAGTTGTCATGACATCCTGTGGATAACTGATTTCCCTGAAGGTATCCGTTTCGGTTCATAAACAATCCCTGGTTCACGACACACAGAGCGTGTCCGAAACGGCGACATTCTGGTAAAAGGTCAGATTACGGGAGCCGAAGCGTATCCTTTTATGCTGGAAACTCTGTGTCCGTACGCTTTTGTGACCTTATATGACGGATTCTCGTCGCTTGATATCTGCGGGAAATAACGGTCCATGATCGCCTTTATCTGAAACTGATCCAGAGTGATTTTAAAGCTGCTGCCGATGTCGGAATCCTTACACTGAAACTTTATGCTGAATCTGTATTCGTCCCCCACGTATCTTTCACCGTATTTTCCGGTTGCATAGATAACCAGCCTTTCAATATCCCATGTACAGGCCGTAACGTTTTCCCTTAACACGGTATGGAATTTTTCTCCGTCAAACCCGTGAATGTATTTAGGGCCTATTACCACACAGAAGTATGCACATTCATAGGCATCTCCGGTGATGTATGAACGGTTTATCTCCTTCATGCTGTTCTTATACCTGGGATGATCATTAATCCATGTTTTCAGAAACCTTAACGATGACAGATAAAGAATGGCAAAATAAGGAATTTCAAATGCGGCCGTGAGGCAGGTCATTAACATGAAGAAGGATGCGTCCGGAAACATGTACTCCTGTATCATCTGGGCGAATGTTCCTCCTACCAGAGGAAAAATCAGCAGGGGAATATAGAAATCGCGTCTCAGAACCTTTTTAATGTAACGAAAACAGATGTCTTCACGCGTACCAAGTGAAGCCAGATGATGTGGTTTGTTCTCCTCATCGTACTTCCGGTACAGGAACTGCCACTCCATGGAACTGAAATATTCACCGGATTCCAGCAGTGAGCCGAAATATTCCGAATCGTTGTCATTGTTATTCAGCGAAGTCCTTTCATGACGGATTACAAAGAAAAACAACGCAATCATGACTGCCAGACTGATAATCATTATCGGTATGTAATTCTTTTCTCCTCCAGAATTTAAGCATAACCCCAGCAGCAGGATAATCATGAAAATGATTATCAAAATTCTGTACAGTTTGTTGTAAAATCCGCCTGAATCATCATTTAAACGGTATTTGCTCATAATAATTTCCTTATAGAACAGGCTCATTATTTGGAGATTGCTTCAGTAAAATATGTTCCTTATCCTGTCCATATTCAAATTCACGGGGACTGACTTCAGACTGAAGTGCCGTCGCATTCACATTCAGAACAGTAAGACTATAATTTCAATTTAACAGAACCGCCGCATAATTCAATGAATAGCCGATATCGGCGACAAAATATTCAAGCATTTTCACGTTTAGCCTGTGGACAAGGGAGGAGTTTTTATCTTCTTTTGCCTAAGCTTCAAAAACAAAATGGAGTTCAGGGAATAATCTTCTGTTTTTGATAATCACCTATATCACAAAACCGATTTCTACGATTCATTAGAAAACGTGTGGACTATGAATAAGGAGGTTGAAACATAAGGCATTATATGAGTAAAGATTTGGTAAGCTTCTAATGCATTATATGGTTCAATAAAGAAAAAACCCTGTTCATCATAGAACAGGGTTTTGTTCATAAAACTTTATGGATTTAAAGTTTGTTTATAAGATCTTTCTGGGAAAGCAGTTTATTTAGGCTTTCTTTATAGTTATCCAGCTTTTCCTGTTCCTTGGCAATTACATTCTGTGGAGCCTTTGAGGTGAAGGTTTCATTACCAAGCTTGTTGTTGATTCTTTCAATTTCAGCATTGACCTTGGCAATTTCCTTATCAAGACGTGCAAGCTCTTCATCCTTCTTTACAATACCTGAAAGCGGGAACAGAATTTCACTGTGTCCTACTATCTTTGCGATTGCAGGTGGAAATTCAGAAACCTTGGTATCAAGTTTTTCCAGATTTGCCAATGAAAGGATGAATTCCATATTGCGTTCGATAACAGCAAGTTCATCGGCTTCACCGCGCATAATAGGGCTGAGCTTTAATGAAGGAGCCAGATTCTTTTCAGAACGGATGTTACGAACAGCAATAACCAGTTCCTTAATGAAGTCAAGTTCTGAAACGGCGGTTTCATCATATTCAAAATCACTATCTGAAGGATAGGCTCTTAACATGATGGTGTCGCCTTTCTTGAAGTCGCTTCTGATTAACGGAGCTACGTTGCCGTATATTTCTTCAGTAATGAATGGCATGATTGGGTGAGCAAGACGCAGAATGGTTTCCAGTATATCCATCAGGTTGTACAGAGTTGCATTCTTGTGATTTTCACCACCCAGAGCACTGTTGTCATCCTTACACCATAATACAGGTTTGGTTAATTCGATGTACCAGTCACAGAATTCATTCCATACGAATTCGTACAGAGCTGTTGCAGCCAGATCAAAACGATAGGTTGCAAAGTCATGATTGATTTCCTTGATGCATGCGGCAAGTTTACTGCGGATGTATCTGTCCGGTAATGAATAATCAGCGAAATCAGGCTTTCTGAGTTCCCTGTTTTCCACGTTCATCAGTACGTAGCGACTGGCGTTCCACAGTTTGTTACAGAAATTACGGTAACCTTCAAGACGCTTCATGTCCCAGTTGATGTCACGTCCGGTAGAGGCCAGAGCTGTAAGGGTGAAACGTAAAGCATCGGTGCCGTGAGCCTCGATTCCGTTAGGGAACTGCTTTTCGGTACGTTTTGCAATCTTGGCTGCTTTCTGAGGCTGCATCATGTTACCGGTACGCTTCTTAAGCAGTTCTTCAAGACTAACACCGTCAATCATGTCCAGAGGGTCAATAACATTACCCTTGGATTTACTCATCTTCTGACCTTCTTCATCTCTGATAAGACCAGTTACGTATACAGTCTTGAATGGAACCTGCGGCTTACCGTTTTCATCCTTGATGAAGTGCATGGTCATCATAATCATTCTGGCAACCCAGAAGAAGATGATATCAAATCCGGTTACCAGCACGCTGGTAGGATGGAATGTCTTGAGTTCAGGAGTGTTTTCAGGCCAGCCGAGAGTTGAGAATGTCCACAGACCTGATGAGAACCAGGTATCGAGAACATCGTTATCCTGTCTGAGTACGGTATCAGCTGACAGACCGTTCTGTTCACGCACTTCAGCCTCGTTGTGAGCAACATATACCTTGCCTGATTCATCATACCATGCAGGAATTCTGTGTCCCCACCAGAGCTGACGGCTGATGCACCAGTCCTGAATGTTTCTCATCCAGGAGAAGTACATATTTTCATACTGTTTAGGAACAAACTGAATGTCCCCATTTTCTACTGCTTCAATTGCTGGTTTTGCCAGAATGCCGGCACGAACATACCACTGGTCAGTGAGCATAGGTTCAATAGGTACGCCGCCGCGATCTCCGTAAGGCTGCATCAGGGTATGAGCTTCAATCTTTTCCAGTAACCCTAAAGCTTCCAGATCTGCAACGATTACGTCACGAGCTTCATATCTGTCAAGATTACGGTACTTGGCCGGGATTTCATTTGAATAAGCGTCAGAAGGTTCTCCGTTGGTATCGAATACTTCTGCTGTTTCACGGATCTTTGCGTCCTCGGTAAGAACGTTGATCATAGGTAATGAGTGTCTTTTACCTACTTCATTATCGTTGAAATCGTGTGCCGGAGTGATTTTCACGCAACCGGTACCCTTTGTCATATCTGCGTGTTCATCGCCTACGATAGGAATTAAACGGTTTACTAACGGTAATACGATATTTGAACCGATTAAATCCTTGTAACGAGGGTCTTCGCTGTTTACTGCAACCGCGGTATCACCGAGCATTGTTTCAGGTCTGGTGGTTGCTACAACAATATAATCCTTGCCTTCAGATGTTTTTTTGCCGTCAGCGAGATGATATCTGATGTGCCACATATGTCCCTGAACTTCTTTGTTTTCAACTTCAAGGTCACTGATTGCGGTACGTAGTTTCGGATCCCAGTTTACCAGGCGTTTTCCTCTGTAAATGAGGTCTTCCTTATAAAGTCTTATGAATACTTCCTGAACTGCTGCACTGAGACCTTCGTCCATGGTGAATCTTTCACGATCCCAGTCCACTGAAGTGCCGAGACGACGCATCTGGCGGGTAATTGTACCGCCTGACTGTTCCTTCCATTCCCAAATTTTCTTGATGAAGGCATCACGACCATAGTCATGACGGGTTTTGTTTTCTTCTGCAGCTATTTTTCTTTCAACAACCATCTGAGTTGCGATACCTGCGTGGTCGGTACCGGCCTGCCAGAGAGTGTTATCTCCCAGCATGCGGTGATAACGGATTAAAATATCCATGATGGTCTGCTGGAATGCATGACCCATATGGAGAGAACCTGTTACATTAGGAGGTGGCAGACAGATGCTGAATGCCGGTTTGGTTTTATCCATGCTTGGGCGGAAATATTTCTTGTCCTCCCAGTTCTGGTAAATAGCCTGCTCGATAGCATTTGGATTATATGTTTTTTCCATCGTTTTCTTCTTTTTTTAAGCAAAACATCTAATGACTTAATGCTGGTACATTAAGACGCTAATGGTATTCTCAAAGATTTTCTGACAAAGTTTAATCATGGTTTGATTTGAAAGCTGAATCTTTAGAGACGGATAATCTGAAAATGCTGACAGTAAACTATTTTCAGATTCCCATGCGTATTTTACTCCATATATCACATTAATTCATTTCATATTTTGGTAAGACGAAAAATTAAAACGATTTGGAATGTGATTAAAAAGCAGGAAACGAAATTAAATGTTTAAGTTCTATCTGTGATAGTTCTAATAGAATGAATCTGATTTATGGCGTTAGCTATGCGAAATTATGGTAAGATGACATAATGTTCCATTGTATTTGTGAAGCTTTTCCTGGGCTGAAAGTACGGAAAATACTTTATTTTACCGAATATGGAACTGGATTTATAAATTAAAAAAATAAATATAAAAATTAGAAAAACATCATTCACGAAAGGTCGTTTTTTCAGTACTGCCGATTAGGGGTGAATGTTTTGTATTGTTAAGCTTTATTGAGACTGCTTATCCGGTGCCTGCGTGCATGTCAGCCGGAAATGTCACATTTATCAGAAAGACATGTTAGAACGACGGAAATCTCTTTTCAGATGAAAGGTCGGATGTATGCTTTTTCTGATAGTTGCCTGGGCAGAAATGTCCGTGGTCTGATTGTCGTTTCTGAATACGTTCAGAATTTTCTGATGATTATGCTTCTCAATTAAGTTTTCACAGGCAAAGTACATTTAGGTAAAAATTGAGAAGTTTAATAATGAAATTTACAACAAAAATTCTGCTGTGGCTGTTTTTTTACTGCCTTTGCGCCTTGATAACCATCAAACTGGTAATGGTATGGATAGGTTATGAAATGTATACCTTTGAATCCCTGCGCAATTCAGAAGATGTCGAACTCACTGTCGAGCCCGGATCAACAGCCTCGTCCATTATCAACAGAATATACCATCCGAAAATGAACAGGTATATCATAAAGTACTGGTTAAAGCACAATGGTAATCTTACGGCGGTAAAAAAGGGGTATTACCATATACCGAAAAATACCTGTCCGAAAGATGCCCTCGAAATGATTGTGAACGGCAGGGAAATGACGTTCAGCATTACTCTGGTGGAAGGAAATACCGTAGACGCGGTTCTTCAGTCGGTAAAAAGCAACAAGAATCTGACACATGTACTTAAAAAAGATTTCGGTGAACAGGATTTAAAGAAACTTCTCGGAGTATCGTATTCAAGTCCTGAAGGTCTGCTGATGCCTGAAACGTATTCTTTCGTTAAAGGCGAAACAGACGTGAATCTGCTTAAAAGAGCATATTCAGACATGGATAGTTTTCTGAAAAAGGAATATGCAGGGAGGAAACCTGATCTTCCGTATAAGAATGAATATGAAGCACTGATAATGGCTTCAATTGTGGAAAAGGAAACTTCAGTGCCGGAAGAACGAGCCAAAATAGCCTCTGTATTCGTGAACAGACTTAAGAAGGGAATGAAGCTTCAGACTGATCCAACAGTTATTTACGGAGTAAGATCCAGGTACAAGGGAAAAATTTATCAGAGTTATCTCAGGGATGACAACGAGTATAATACATATATCATTTCAGGATTGCCGCCAACCCCGATTGCATTACCGGGAAAGGCATCAATAGAGGCGGCTTTACATCCTGACGATACTGAATATCTGTTTTTTGTCGCCAAAGGTCCGGATCCAAAACAGGGGCATATATTCAGTGTTAACGAAAAAATGCATAACATAGCCGTGCAGAATTACAGGGAAGCAGTTAAGGAATACAAAAAACAGCATGCCTCAGAATCGAAAGACGAATAGTGATTTTACGCCGGTCAGAGTTTGCAAAGTTTAATTACCATAGTTATATTGGGTTTTATAATCAGGCAGAGAGGTTATTGTGGGGGCTTTTATAGTTTTAGAAGGCGGTGAAGGCGCCGGAAAGTCAACAGCTGTTACCGTAATCAGAGAGTATCTGATATCAAAAGGAGTACCACCGGAGGATATTCTGGAGACCAGGGAACCGGGGGGAACTGAAATAGCGGAGAAAATCAGAACAATTCTGAAAGAAAAGAATCCTCGTGAGCAGCTTACTTCGGAATCTGAACTGTTGCTTATGTATGCGGCCAGATCCCAGCTTGTGAACTGTGTAATCAAGCCTTCCGTAAGTCAGGGAAAGTTTGTGATAGGTGACAGGCATGATTTATCCACAGTTGCCTATCAGGGGGCGGGAAGGGGAATTCCTCTTGATAAAATTGCAGCGATAAGGGATCTTGCCATCGGCAGTCTTACTCCAGATCTCACCATTGTAATGGACATAGAACCGGAAGCAGGTATGAGACGAGCCAGAAAACGCGGTGACCTTGACCGCTTTGAAGTTGAGAATATCGACTTTTTCCATCGTATACGCAACTGTTTCCTGGAAGAGGCCGGAAAGCATCCTGACAGAATCAAGGTTGTTGATGCCGGTCAGGATCTGGAGCATGTAAAACAGGACATTATTAAAACTTTGGAGAATTCCGGAATATGTTCAGCTGGTTAACAAAACCTCTGCAGGAATACAACAGAATGAGGGAGATGAATCGTCTTCCTCATGCCATTCTGCTCTGTGCTCCGGAAGGCGTGGGCGCAGGTGTTCTGGCCAGAGAGTTTGCAAGGAGTTTTCTGTGTCTTGCCGGAAAGGATGAGAACTGTAACTGTCACAGCTGTTCCATGCTGAAAAACAACAGTCATCCTGATCTGACGGTAGTCGATCGGGGAAACAGTCAGAGCATAGGCGTTGATGCCATGAGACAGGGGATAAACTCTCTTGTAGGAACGCCGACCAACGGTCACGGACGTGTTCTTCTGATAAATCAGGCTAACTGCATGACTGTTCAGGCTTCAAACGCTCTGCTGAAAACGCTGGAGGAACCAGCCGGAAATACCCTGATAGTTTTAACTACGGAAAATATCAGATCCATTCTTCCTACCATAATCAGCCGTTCCATGAGAGTGCAGGTGAATATTCCTGACATTTCCGAATTCAATGAATTTCTGAAACAGCAAACCTCATCCGACAGAGATTTTTCCGTTGAACTTTATGTCAGCGGCATGTCTCCTCTTAAAGTGCTTGATTGGATTGACAACAAGTATGATGAACATCTTCATGCATGTCTCGAACTGTTTGAGTACGTGATGCGCGGTGACGGGGATATCCGCAAACTTGCATCTGAACTTGAGGCTTTAAGCAGGGAGGATTCTTCCATGCTGTACGGGCTTATGTATGCAGTAATAAAGGATGTTATGGGGTATCAGAGCGGTATAAGCCCTGAAAACCTTAAGATTCTCAGAGACAAAGAGGCACTTGGAAATCTTGCGTCCATTCATCCGGACTCTCTCAGCGAGGCTGCCCGTAAAGTAATTATGCTTAAGGGAGCCGGGGTCGGACCTACCGGTATTAAGAACAGTATCATAGGTAATCTTCAGCTTCTGAACTGGCTGGAGCTTTTAAGGGGATATTAACCGGCAGCTGATTATAAAATAGAAAAGCTCAATGTTGAAACATTGAGCTTTTTTCGTTGCTGTCTGACATGAATTACGTCAGTTTTGATATTCTGCGGTTACGGCTTCTTTGGCGGAACGGATTCTTCAGGGGAATAAGTGTCCTTCACATTATCAAAGAAGATGTAGCTGTCCTTTGCCAGCTTTTCCGGATCTGTTGATTTATCCAGAACACCGAGATCTCTCAGCTGACCGGAACTGACGACAATCGCATCATAACCGCCCTTGACTGATGGCTTGTAATTGTAGCTCTTGAGAATGGAGGCGTTGAATTCAGGATTACCGGCAACATACTTGTACTTAATCTGCAGCTTGGCGGCTTCTTCAGGATGTTCAGCTACCCATGCAGATGCCTTAAGAATTGCTCTGGTAAAGGCTGCGGCAATTTCAGGATGCTTTTCGGCAAGAAGTTTTGATACGAAAATAGCACAGCAGTATTCTGAAGCGAATTCAGGGCTCTTTGCAGTATCTACGATGGTCACCGCATCATATGATTCAATCATCTGAGCAGCGGCGGGATCTGACAGAGATACAGCGTCCACGATACCGTTCTGAAGAGCCTGACCTAACTCATTTCTTGAAAATACCACAAATTCGACTTCCGCATTACGAGGATCAATTTTGATGTCGTTCATGAAGAGAGCTCGTTTTGCGATAAGTGTTTCCGCTCCGGCAAGCCCCGGAACGCCGATACGCTTGCCTTTGAGATCCTTAATTTCGCGAATTCCTGAGTTAGGAAGGGCAAAAATTTTTATGCATCCTGTGTGAATACCTGCGGTAAACTTGATCTGAAGACCGTTCTGCAGGGGCTGCAGAAACTTTCCGATAAGCCCGAAACCGACGTCTACCTGATTTGCACCTACGGCTTCCTGAACGTGAGCCGCATCTACCTGAACGTTTTCAGCGATAATGCCTTCCTCTTCCAGAAAACCGAGTTCTACGGCAAGGTGAAGCGGGGCCTGACACAATGAAGGTGAATAGGCTATTCTTAAATGAAATTTACCGTCATCCTGAGTTTCGTCACCACAGGCGGTTACAATGAGAAGACAGCAAAGCAGACATACCTGGACCGCCAGCCATCTGAAAGGTTTAAGAAGATTACATTGCATATTTTTGTGCTCCTATATGTTGTATTCAGGCTGCTGTTTAAAGCCGCCGAATTTAAGTAATTTCAGGATTTCGCCGTGATATTTCAGGAAGTCGTAGTCACTGCGATCTCTCGGACGAGGGAGATTTACGTCCACAACAGAGGTAATTCTTCCCGGTCTGGGAGTCATTACCACAATTTTATCTGACAGATATATGGCTTCATCCACATCGTGAGTAACCATAATCATGGTCATGTTTTTTTCCGCCTTGATTCTGAGTATTTCATCCTGAATATTCATTCTGGTGAAAGCATCAAGAGCGCCAAGTGGTTCATCAAGCAGGAGTACGGAAGGATGACCGACAAGCGCTCTTGCCAGTGAGGCTCGCTGACACATACCGCCTGAAAGCTGATGCGGGTAGTATTTTTCAAAACCCTTAAGACCTACCAGCTCAAGATATTCGTCCACGCTAGATTTGTTTTCGTTAAAAATTCCTCGGGCCTTCAGACCGAAAGCCACATTGTCGTATATTGTCAGCCAAGGAAAGAGGTTGTGTTCCTGAAACATGAAACCTCGTTCGTATCCTGGTTTTACGATTTGCTTTCCGTCAAGCTCGAGTTTACCGGAACTTGGTTCTATCAGACCGGCTATGAGTCTGAGCAGAGTTGATTTACCGCAACCTGAAGGGCCAATCAGTGAAATAAAGGAGTTTGAGGGAATATCAAGGTTAATGTCTTTAAGTGCGGTAACCTGTTCCTTCTGCTTGTTGCTGAACAGCTTGTTTACGTTCTCTATTTTTATGGAACCTACCATTTGATAACTCCTTTCTGCCATACCAGAACATGATCTCTGAGTTTGAAAAGCGCGGTGATGACTACAAAGCATACCAGTGACATTACAATCAGACCTGCGTATACATTCGGATAAGACATCATTTCCTTCTGCCAGTTGATGTACCAGCCTATTCCGTATTTGGCCCCAAGCATTTCGGCTGTTACCAGAGTTATGAAAGATGAACACGTACCGTTAAATATACCGATAAACATGAATGGCATTGCAGCAGGTACGCCTACCTTGAAAATTGAATAGGTTCTGGAGGTGCCGAGTGTCGCAGCCACTTCAAAATATGAATTCTTTATATTGGCGATACCGTTGGCGGTAAGGACGGTTGTCGGGAACCACACGGCCAGGGCAATCAGGAAGCTGCTGGCTACTATTACTGAAGGAAACATCACTAATACGATGGGAATCCAGGCTGTCGGCGGGATCGGACCAAGAATTCTTACAAGAGGCTGAACCCAGTATCTGAAACCTTTGCTGAATCCTAAAGCAATACCTGTGGCAATGCCGGAAAGGCATCCTAAAAGCCATCCTGATAACTGAATTCTTAGTGTGTACAGCAGACACTGACCGAGAAACTGGAAGTCGCTGACAAGAACTCCGAAAATTCTGTCCAATGACGGAAAATACAGTACAGGAAAAAGGGCGAATTTTGCGGTTATGATATTAAATATGTTCAGCACCAGAAAAAACACTGCCAGAAAAGGAGCTCTGTACTTCATTCCTTCCTTCATCTTTTTTGTACCAGACAGAAGGAACAGCTCGTAGATGGCGGTAACTGCTGTCAGAAACCAGACAAAATATGCATGCTCGGCTGTCTGCTGTAACGGTGAGTCCGGCAGGAACAGTGCCGCAACTATCGCCAGCAGGGCTGACAGCAGTGGTAATTGTGATTTAAGAATCTTCATGTTCTTTTTATTCCTGATAAATGGTTAACGGTTAGGTATTCTCCTTGTTCAGCCATGTCCGTTTAACAGATTTTCAGTTCTTTTTTAAATCTTGAGTAAATGGTGTTGGCTGTATACAGTGCCTGTACAGGGTTGTGACCGAGGACTCTGTCCTTAACTACCAGTACAGTGGTCGGAGCTTTTGAATGTTTGATGAACAGCGTGTCGTGTCCGATGCAGAGCCCCATAACTATATTGAAATCAGTGTTTTCATTTTCCAGAATTTTGGCCTGAAGAATAGGATTGCACAGGGATTCATGACCGCATCCCTTATTTAGTTTCAGTTCGTTAGGCACGCCTATTTCTGTCTTGTCCACTGCCCCTGTTTTACATCCGACCACATAGTTGTCAATTCCGCTTGCAGTAAGAATCTTTGCTAGGATTCTTGATTCGTTAAGCAGACCTACGCAGGTGGCGATTCCGACTTTTTTGTAGTTCATTCTTCTGATGAATTCGATGGTTTCTTCAACACGGGTCAGACGACCGTAGAATTCGCCTTCTATTTCAGCGGAAACTCGGGCTATTTCTCCGAGGACCTTGTCTTCCTTATATATGCTGATGGTTTCCTGTACGAGTTCATTGTCAGCATTTGCCGTAAGACAGAACTTTGGATATTTTGCTTCATTCTTAAATCTGCATGCAGCTGTGGTACAGCTGGAACAGGTGAGACATTTATCGGTCATGGCATCTCCTAAAACATAGTAAAATAGTATGAAATATAATGCTATTAAAAACCAAAAAATTAAGAATGTCAACAATAAAATCATACTAAAACTGTATGAAAAATGTAAAATAATGTAGACCCTGTAAATACAAGTATGTATAATGCATAGTTATTAAGTAGGAAATACTCTTAATAATTTTTTAATCGTTACTATTTGAGGTCTGTTTGTATGTCTAGAAGTAAAATTATTTCTACTCTGGTTCTTCTTCTTGAAGTGGTTCTCGTAGCCGGTATTTATTCATTTCTTGCGCCGTGTCCTGTTAAGGATCACATTATGCCGTGTCACTGGGTGGCCAATGTTTCTGTAGGAATTTCAGCCGCTGTTATTCTTCTCAGTATTCTGAATCTGGTTCTCAGAGACAATCTCGTAAGAAAAGGTGTTAATTACGGTGTGCTCGTAATTTCTGCTCTTCACGTTTTTGTTCCGGGATTCCTGGTTGCAGTATGTGCTCACGAAAACATGAGATGTAATGTTTATACCCAGCCTGCCATCGTGACTGTTGCCGGCCTGGTGTTTATTCTTGTTTTAAGCGATCTGATTCTCAGCAAGGCTGACAGATAAATAAAAACGATGGACGGCAGTTCAGCAGTGGGCTTCCTGGGTGGATTATGAATACCTTATTCAAATTATCTCTGGCCAATCTAAAACATAAAACAGCCAGAACATTTTATCTGACTGCATTAGTGGTCTTTATGAGCTTTACCGTTTTTTTCGGAGCAACGGTTACTCTCGGGCTCAACCGGGGGCTTGACAGTCTTAAGACAAGGCTGGGAGCCGATATTATCGTAATTCCGCGAAAAGAGGCTAATCTGCATCAGGTGGAAGGGATGCTGTTCAGCGGCAAACCCGGATATTTCTACATGAATAAGTCTGTTCTTGATGATATATCCTCTATGGACGGTATTGAAAAAATTACCGCACAGTTTTATCTGGCTTCACTGACAGCAGACTGCTGTTCATCTGAAATGCAGCTTATAGGCATAGACCCTGATACTGATTTCGTGATTTCTCCATGGCTAAATCAGGCTTATTCCGGAGATCTGGGAGAAATGGAGGTAATTGTAGGCAGTGATGTTTTCATACCCAAAACAGGCATAATCAAAGTCTACAATCAGGATCTCAGGGCTGTGGGAAATCTGGAAAAAACCGGTACCGGACTTGATATAACCGTTTACGGAAACACTGATACGATAAAAAGACTGCTGAAATCCGCTCAGAACCTTGGGGTAACCACTTATTCCTCTGACCCTGACGAAATGATTTCTTCAGTTATGATTAAGGTCAGCAGAGATTACGATAAGGGAAAACTTACTGAGGAAATCAACAAACGCTTTACTGACGTAAGGGCTGTGGAAAACCAGCACATGATATCGTCATTCTCTGAGAAACTGGATGTGGCTACAGTGGTGATAAAGACTGTTGTAGGGGTTATCTGGCTACTGGCACTGGTTATTATCGCTTTCGCCTTTTCAATGCTCCTTAACGAAAGAAAAAGGGAATTTGCGGTTCTGAGGGTTTTGGGGTTTACGAGAAAATCTCTGCTCATAAGTATTTTTTACGAAATCATTCTGATTTGTGCCGCAGGTTCAGTCATAGGAGTGCTGCTGTCTTCTTTCTGGTCTCTGCAGATCAAATATTTTCTGGAAACAAGACTGGAGGTTCCGTTCCTGTTTGAAGATTACGGTTCGTTTATACTGCAGGGGATTCTGACGATTGTTTCCAGTGTATTAATGGGGCTGGTTGTTCTGATTATTCCTGTTCTCAGGATTGTAAAAACCTCACCGGAAGCTGTATTGAGAGAGGTGGATTAAATGGAAATTTCCCTAAGCAACGTTGAAAAGCATTATGTCAGAAAGGGAAAAGGGGGAACCATCAGAGAGATTCCCGTGCTGAGTAAAATCGATTTCAGCCTGAAATCCGGAAAGATTATCCGAATCATAGGTGAATCAGGATGCGGAAAAAGCACACTGATGAATATGATTTGCGGAATGCTTCCTCCTTCTTCAGGCAGCATCGTATACAACGGACGCAGTATTTACGACCTTGGCGACGATGATTTGTCGTTATTGAGAAACCGTAAATTCGGTATTGTTCCTCAGAGAAGTGTGGCTGTCGGAAGTCTTTCCGTTGAGGATAACATCAGACTTCCTTTCCTTTATGCTTCCTCAGAAACCTCCGAACTTAAGGAAAGAACAGAAAAGCTTCTGCAGTATTTGAATATCTCAGGACTTGCTGACAGTTTTCCGAATGAACTGTCCGGCGGGGAAATGAGAAGAGTATGCATAGCCAGGTCTCTTATCAATGAACCTGAATTCATTTTTGCGGATGAGCCGACAAACGATCTTGATAAGGACAATATGGAACTGGTACTCTCACTGTTAAGAAAAAAAGCTGATGAAGGTGTCGGAGTTATGATTGTAAGTCATGATTCTTCCGTAGGTGATTATGCCGATGAAACATACAGGGTTGCGGACGGTCAGGTTGTCAGGATTTAAAACGGTAGTAATGTTTTAGGCGGCTCAGTTCATTTGTCGATTTTTTCTGTATGGTGCGTTTTCCGTAAGGTATGCCGATGTATATGGAAAAACATCCATACAGATTTCCGTACTAGCAGGACAGTAACTTTAATCCGTGGTAGAATTGGAGGTATATTATTCTTTTATAACAGCAGTAATCAGTTTCCGGCAGCTGACGATCGGAACTGTGTTTATCCTTATATGGATTTCGGGATAATAACGTGAATACAATATCCAAATACATATTCAAAGATGTTTTAAAGACTCAGGGTGCCATTTTCGGGGTACTGATGCTGATCTTTATGAGTCAGACCTTTATCAAATTCATAGGAAGAGCATCCAAGGGGAGTATTCCTGCAGAACTTGTTTCACAGTTACTTGCTCTTTCAGTGCCGTCAATGACCAATTTCATGCTTCCTCTGTCCCTGTTTCTTGCGGTTCTTTTTTCAATCGGCAGTTTCTGTTCTCAGAGTGAAATGGTGGTAATGCGTTCCGTGGGATATTCCCATCGCAGACTGTTGGGCGTCATTTCCCTGCTTATAGCGGTCAACATGGTAATAAACGTGGCCTGTACGTGTTTTCTTTCACCATGGTGCGAATCCAGACAGATTGAACTTATCAACAAGGCAAAATCCGATCCTACTATGCTGTCCATTGACAGCGGAAAATTTATAAAGCTCAACGGAAGCAACGTTGTTTATATTGAGAACAACGGGGATGTTGACAGAAATTACAATGTAATGAATCAGATTTATATTTTTTCTTCTGATAACGGTAACAATGTTCCTTCCGTAACCATTTCGACAAGTGCAAAATCAGAGTATGATTCTGACGGACTGTTCTGGCTGACACTGTACAGAGGCACAAGGTATGAGGGACCTGATAAGAGAGGTGAATTTAAGGTATCGCTTTTTGATGAATACAGGGCTCTGGTTCCTGAAGGTTCAGGCAGCCATGACAAGGTTAAGGCTTCCACAAAAAGTAATGCTGAACTTCTTGAGTCAGGTACTTCACAGGATTATGCCGAACTGCAGTGGCGTATAGTTCAGCCTATTACCATCTGCATCCTGGTGCTGCTTGTCGTCCCTTTGTCAATGGTCAATCCCCGCAGGGGACGTTTCGCCAAATTCCTGCCGGCAATAATAATCTACATAAGTTATTACCTGTTTGCCTTCGGTTTCAAATCCAGTATCGCCAGAGGTAATTTACCGGTATTTCCAGGAATATTCATTGTTCCGGTTATTTATTTGTTTGTATTCACTATTCCGTTCAATCTGACCAATACCGAATGGTTCAACAGAATGAGAGCTGGTAAGAAAAAGCGTATTGAGGAAAAGAAGTAGTGTATAAGGTAGTTGATAAATACGTCGGCCGTAATGTTGCCAGTATGGTTGTATTCTGTACCATCGGACTGGTGTCACTGAGTTCTCTGATTAAATTTGTGGATCAGCTGCGTAACGTAGGGCGAGGAGAATTTGATTTCGTTGCCTGTATGCAGTACGTGCTGCTGACCGTCCCAGGACAGATAGTAATGTTTTTTCCTTTAGGGGTTTTGCTCGGAACGGTGCTTGCTTTGGGAAACCTGGCATCAACATCCGAACTAATTGCCATGCAGGCCCTGGGCAAATCAAAAATGCGTATTGTATGGAGTGCGTGTAAATCCGTGATTCCTCTCATTTTTGCAATTATGCTGACCAGTGAGTTTGTTGTTCCTGATTTTGAAAAAAGGGCAGAGAGTCTTATATCTGAGGCTGTTTCCAACGGGCAGGTTGCGGTAACCAGCCGCGGTATATGGTTCCGGGAGGGAAACAGTTTTATAAATATTGCATATTTCATGTCTGACGGTGATCTGCAGTCTGTTACCAGATATGTGTTCAGCAGTACAATACCAAAGAGACTTATCAGGTCCGAGAGTGCCAGTAAGGGAAGCTGGAAGGATAATAAGTGGGAAATGGAAGACATTAAAATAATTTCCTACGAGGATGATGTTATTTCACGCAGCACCAAGGAACGTGACATATGGGATATAAACCTGACTCCGAATAATGTGGAGGTAGTCGGAGTTCATGCCAATGAACTGTCAATCAGCGGACTGCATGAGTATATCAATTACGTAACCAAAAACGGTCAGAAGGCTGATCGCTATATCCTTGAACTGTATCGTAAGGTGATATCTCCGATTACCGTGCTGGTTGTACTGCTGCTTGCATCCAGTACAATTTTCGGACCTTTAAGAAGTTCCTCAATGGGAGCACGTATAGTTGTCGGTATTTTGGTGGGATTTACATTCTATGCCGTTAATGAGATTCTTGCTCCGTTTACCATCTTTTACGGAGTGCCTCCTATAATCGGCGCCGTGATGCCGACTCTGACTGTGCTTGCGGTATCAGTCGTGCTACTGAGAAGAAATAATTAGCAGTTTTAATGATTTTGCCGGCGAAATGCTGTCTTTGACTGTTTTGTCGGCAAATTCGTCTAATTTTATAATAAAGCTTGCACATATAAAAAAATAATGTATCATAACTACTGTCATTTGCCAGAATGGCGGAATTGGTAGACGCAGCGGATTCAAAATCCGCCGGTAGTGATATCGTGAGGGTTCAAGTCCCTCTTCTGGTACCAGACTCACTTGTCGGAGTCATCAAACTTTTTCTTTCTCAGCTCTTTTGTTCATTAAACAAATTGTGGTCATATTCGGATTCTGTTGTCCGGATGAATGTTTTTTTTCTGTTCCCGTGATATTGTAATAGCTATAACAATTATTGAATATCATTCCGGTTTTCATGATATCCGGAATTCACTGATACGCGGGGACTGATATGAAAATTGAAAAATATATTACCGTGGTATGTGCTTCTTTTTTTCTGTTTTTCACTCAGGCTGAAGCAAGACCGACGGAACACAACAGGTACGTGACATGCGTGGTGACTGCCGTACTGAACGGTAATCTGTTTCATTGTGTTGATTCAAAGGATCAGAAACATCTCATAAAAATGGCAGATATAGAGGCTCCTGAACTTGGTCAGCCGTATGGTCCGGAAGCCAAGGAATATTTAAAGGATCTTATATATGACGATAAGATTAGCGTAAAAATCAAAGGAAACAGAGACGGTGCTATTCTGGGGGAACTTTACCACAAAAAACAGAATGCTAACCGTGAGATGATCCGCAAGGGACTGGCATGGTCAGACCGAAACAACAAGGATTCAATGTATCTTCGTCTCGAAAGAGATGCTCATTCAAATGGAACCGGACTGTGGTCTGATCCTGATGCGGTTTATCCTGCAGTATTTCGTGAAAAAAATCCGACTGACATTGACGCTCTGATTGAAAATGAGGCGGCTGAAAATACGGAAACTGCTGCCTCGAATGATAAGAAAACTGAATGATTATCTATATTCAGCGGGGGTATGTGTACACATGTGTGCGTAGTCAAAATATGTTTGCAGGATTTAGAAATAATTCACATATTTGAATAATGTGACAATTGTATAATCAGAAAGCATTTTTCTGGAGATTACTCATATGAATAAATTTTTCTTATCCATGGCCGTTTGTTTCGGACTGGTGTCATCAGGTTCTGTATATGCTGCTGAGCTTTCCGGAGGCGAAAGCTGTGAAGAAGCAATGAAGCATGCTCATTATGATGTCGCCGTTCAGCAGTGTGAGTATGAGGCGGAAAAGGGCAGTGCCGAGGCGGCGGAATATCTCGGATATATATACCTTAAGGGAAAAGGAGCTCCGAGAGACTGGGGGCTTGCTAAAAAATATCTGGAACAGGCTGTTGACGGCGGGGTGGTTACCGCCAGCAGATATCTTGCCATACTGTATTGGAACGGACTTGGTGTGGAAAGAAGCAGAGATAAGGCAATGGAGCTTTTCAGAGACTGTATCAGTTATGAAGAACAGAATGGAGGTGTCAGCTGCAAGGTTCAGCTGGCTCAGACCCTCAGCTTTGGTACAAATTCTCAGGATGATCACCGGTATGCCAAGGACATTTATGCAGGTCTGGTTGAAAACAAAGACTATCAGTACTCCCTGGATCTTGCTAAAATGTACCTTACCCTTGGTAATGATGCCAATGCCTACAAGTATGCTGAGTTTTATATCTGGTGGGCTAAAAGATATGGCGATATCGAGCAGATAAGACTGAGCATGAGCGAAGCTTCTGTGGTGAAGAACAAAGCAGCTGCAAGCCTGAGCGACAATCAGGTTAACAGTGCCTATACCTGGGTAAAGAATGAGATACACAAGATAAACGAAGAACATTTGCAGCAGAAACAGGCAACTGAGAAAGAAAAGAACGTCGAAGTTAAAAAGTAGACCCGGTTGCTGACTGATTTTACTTTTTATGACAACAAAAGATTATTCAAAACTATCACTTGCGCCAATGCTGGACCTTACGGACCGGCATTTTCGTTATTTATGCAGAATTCTTTCAAAGAATATGCTTCTGTATACCGAACTGGTTACCACCGGAGCGATAATATACGGTAAAGGAGATTATCTTGCATATAATCAGGAAGAACATCCCGTATCACTGCAGCTCGGCGGTGCGAATCCCGAACATCTGGCGATCTGTGCCAGAAAAGGGAAAGATCGCGGATACGATGAAATAAATTTGAACGTGGGATGTCCGTCCGACCGGGTACAGAACGGTTCGTTCGGGGCTGTGCTTATGCGTTCACCTGAACTTGTGTGTGACTGTATCAGAGCCATGAAAGATGCTGTTGATATTCCTGTTACCGTAAAAACCAGACTCGGAGTAGATGAACTGAACAGCTACGATTATATACATTCGTTCCTGGATAAAATGATTCAGGCAGGCGTTGACGGTGTTACCCTTCATGCACGCATGGCTTTTTTAAAAGGAATGAGTCCAAAGGAAAACAGGGATAAGCCTCCTCTTGATTATGAGAGAGTTTATGCATTGAAAAAAGATTTTCCCCGGCTGCATCTGTCCATTAATGGGAATATCAATTCGTTAAATGATGCCATGAAACATCTTGAACATGTTGACGGAGTAATGATGGGGAGAGCTATATATCAGAATCCTTACATGCTTGCTGATGCTGATGAGCTGATTTTCGGGGAAAAACAGACAAGGAAGCTTTCCCGCAAGGAGTGCATCAGAGCCTGTTATCCTTACATTGAAAATTATCTGTCTCAGGGAGGGGCGTTAAAACATATTTCACGTCATTTTCTGGGAATGTTCAATAACTGTCCTAACAGCAGACAGTACAGACAGTACATCGCAATGAATCACTATAAGGAAGGGGCTGATCTTAAGGTTCTTGAAACTGCTATGAGTTTTGTTCCTGATGATTCAGAACAGACGGCTTCTTAAATTACTCTTTTATCTGAAATAAAAAATCCCTGTTGTTCCGGTACAAACCAGAAAATTGATATTTTAAGTTTCTGGTTCGTACAAAATCGAAATACAGGGATTTTCGTTTTATCTGCAGACGGACTGTGCCGTTGTTTTCTATTGAGCCACTGGAAGTTTTCTGGTAAGGGATTCCAGAACGCTGTTTACAGCTCTGCGTTTCTGTGTTTCTGTTACCAGAGGTTTGTCAGTGAGAGTGCTTGCGGCACCTGACCAGATTTCACGACCGCTTCTGTTGTCCTGGATGACAATGTCAATGGAATTGTTTACACCGTGAGATGTTCCCCCTACGGTAAGACCGAGGGAATCGAACATCAGTTCGGCATTATCGTTACTTTCTGATTTTGTGAGAATACCGTAACTGATGGTGAGATTTGAGGATGCTCCGGCATCAACCTTGGTTAAGCCTTTTGCAGCCAGTTTCTGAGTGAGAATTTCTTCAATGATCTGTTTCCACTGACTGACATCCTGTGAAATTGTTACAAGATCCTTGTTCACAAGCTTATAGGTTAATTTGGAACGTTCATAAGGCCACTGAGGAAGATTTTTGGCAACAGTGGTGGTCTGCAGTGTCGGCTCTGATTCAGCGACAAGCAGTCCGTTGTTATCCTTTACCCCGTTTGCCGCAGGAGAACTGGTACCGGTAGAGGCGCAGCCTGTGATTACCAGTCCCGCAATGGCGGAAAGTGCTAAATATTTATAATTCATATTGTATACCTGTTATGACCCTCAAACAGAAGAATGTTCTGTCAACTGTTAATGAGTCCTGTTTATTAACTAAAATTAAAAAATTATGTAAACCACAGAATTTCTTATACCTTAAAATTGAGGGTGTTAAAGGTATAAAACTGCAAAAAAATGATCTGGTTCAAATGTTTTTGTGTGTAAATGTAAAAAACGTTAAAGAGTGTTTGGGAAAAACATAGAAGTTCTTCGTATTGTATTGAATGGGAAATGACTGAAAAATATCTTAATAAAGTCAGCTGCTGTTTTGAAAAGGATGGCCTCCCCAATAGGAATCGAACCTATAACTAACCCTTAGGAGGGGTTTATTATATCCATTTAACTATGAGGAGTTGCTCGTATTATATCAGTTTGCAGTGATTATACAATAAGTTAGTAGTGATTCATTTTGGCAAAAAGTAAAAAAAGAGCAAAAATCACAGATAATGAAGAATGTTTGGTTTGGTGATCCTGGGGATTCATCGGGAAAAAAAGAGGAAACAGTGATGGTTGTAATTTTTAAGGTTAAAAAACTATTCTGATAGTTATGTTGTGTGACAGGAAAAAATTGCCGAGTTTTTGTTACATGATTGCGTTATTTTTAATGATGAATTGTGATGTATATAAATAATCAGAAAATGAGATAAAGAAGATTTGAGAGATCTGTAGAAACTTAAGGGAACGTCAGTACTAAAAAAAACGTCAAGGTTATATCATTTTAGTATAGGTGTTAATGTATCGATAGTCTGTCATATTTTTTCTTTTTGAAACTGCGGTTCGTTTTTGTTTCTGATATGACAGGTATGAGTGATATACAGACAAACTGCAGTCTGAGCACTGAAGTCAATAAATCCGTGTGACGATTGCTGTGAAATTCCGGAGCTGTACTATGTCTGATGGAAGAAAAAATTCTTTGATATTTTATTTCAAGGTTATCACATTTCTTGTTGTTGTTCTGATTGTAGCCCTGAGTACTCCTTTCATGCTGGCCAATCATAATAATATAGGTCGTATAGATCGTATCAAGACAGAGGTTTTTCCGAACATGCGGGAGCTGAGTGAGGTTAGAAGCAATTTTGTCTATTTGTATGAAATCACCAATGGTGTCATGCTTGGAGTCGAAAAAGAGTCTTCTTACGATAATACCAAGGAAAAGCTGGACGGAATTGTTGCCGGACTGAATAATCAGATTGATGAAAAAGACAGAGATGCGCTTCGGGCCGCCATTAATGAATTCGATGTGTCCGCCAAGGAGGCTTTTCATCTGGAGGCTGCCGGTGATGAACGGGTAAATGAGCTGAGAAACAAATACGATGCCATGGTTGATAAGGCCGGAAACGTTACTTCTCAGATTAAGTTTATGATAGATGATCAGATTGATTATGTTCATTCCATCAAGACTGACGGCTTCATGGGGAATTTTAAGTTCAGTATTGCTGTTGTAATTCTGGAAATAATTCTGATTTCAGTGGTTATTTTTACTCTGTCCTTCATGATTTCAGAACGAATCAACAGACTTGTTGAAGCATCAAAGGAGATGCTCAATGGTAATTTTCAGGTAAGAATTCAGGATGACAACAATGATGAAATTACCCTGATTGCCGATAATATCAATAATCTGGCAACCAATCTCAGCACCTTGTCAGAAAGTATGTACGATCAGGCGTCAAATCTGTCAGATGCTTCCAGTGAACTTAAAGGTGCAAGTTATAACATTAACACCTCAAGTGAAGATCTTCTCTCACAGGTTATTACGGTCAGTGCCGCAGCTGAGGAAATGGTGGCGACATCCGTGGATATTGCAAATAACTGCAGTCAGGCTGTGAATAAGTCTGAAATGACCTGTAAGGTGGCAACAAACGGTCTGGAAGTTGTTCATCAGACAGTTGACGGAATTAGGGAACACAGTCGCAAGACTAAGGAAGATGCGGAAATAATTGTTTCACTCAGTGAACAGACCAAGGTTATAGGCAGTGTAATTTCCACCATTCAGGATATTGCCAGTCAGACAAATCTGCTGGCTCTTAATGCCGCTATTGAAGCTGCAAGAGCAGGGGAATACGGTCGCGGCTTCGCTGTGGTTGCTGATGAGGTTAGAGCTCTGGCAGCTCGTACAGCACAGTCAACGACGGAAATAAGTGAAATGATAAATCAGGTTCAGGCCAAGGCAACACAGGCCAATGAGTCTATTATTTCCACCGTGGGGCAGATGGATAAACTGGCTGTTCATGCCGAAGAGCTTCAGAAGGTTCTTGATAACATTCTTGTGGACATTAATAATGTAAACATGCAGATTACTCTGATAGCTACCAGCACCGAAGAACAGTCTGCCACCTCATCAGAAATGTCCAAAAATCTGCAGAATATAACCGGACACGTGCGCAATATGTCTGAAAAGGTTTCAGACATATGCAAGACCACCGGTAAGATAGAGGATGCTTCCATGCTGATGGTTGAAGGTATAGAGAAATTCAGAAACAATCAGCTTGAAACAGAACTGAGCAATTATGCAGAAGAAGATGTCATTGAGGAGAATGGTGAGGAAGATTCTGAAGAAGGAGTGAGAATTGAAAATAGTGAAAACATTCAAGCATAAGTCAAAGTATGAATATGTGGATGTTTTTTCTATTCAGTTATTAGGTTAATATTATTATTACTGTAGTGTCAGCTGACAGTTTTGAAAACGGGAGTGGAATAGCCGTCCGTGCGGGATGCCTTGACCAGATTCCCGAAAATCATGGTTGCACTGCGGTAATTTTTACTGAGGTGTAAGTATCCGGTACAGCTGATAATCGTGTTTTATGTGACCGGTCCTGTATTGCTGGGGATTGTATTCTGACGGTATACGTGTCGAGATAATCTTTTATAATTGGCCCTGTCGGAAGTATGAAAATCAGAATATGATTACGATGATTCTGTAAGTAAATGTGATATATCCAGCTCCTTCAGATCTTCTGTATGGCAGTGCAGAGGCAGAAAACTCGGCACCTTGGTATCGAGTGAAATTCACATCGAAGTAAGTTCATCTGCGGGGATAGAATATGGCAAGTGTATTGGATTCAGTGAATCAGCTGACACAGATAGTTGGTCAGAACCGACTGGAGCTGCTGTTGTTTTCGCTTGCCGGCAGAACAGAAAAATTCGGGGTAAATGTATTCAAGGTTCGTGAAGTTCTGCTGTGTCCAAAATTAACGTCAATGCCAAAACTGCATCAGTCGGTTGTAGGTGTTTCATATATCAGAGGTCAGACCATTTCGGTCATCGATTTAAGTTATGCCATAGGCGGAAAGCGAACTCAGGATATTGACAGAAGCTATGTTATCGTGGCCGAATTCAGCAGATCCGTTCAGGGGTTCCTGGTAAGCGGTGTTGAAAGAATCGTCAATATCAACTGGGACAAGGTAATGCCTCCGCCTCAGGGAATGGGAAAAAATAACTATCTGACAGCTATAACTGAAATAGACGGCGGTATTGTGGAAATACTGGATCTTGAGAAGATTCTTGATGTTATCTGTCCTAATGATATGGAAGTAAGCAAGGAGCTTATTGAAGAGTCTGTTTCTCACAATGAAAAGCAGCAGCAGATAGCTGAGGAAAGCGGGGAAGAACCGATTAAACGCAAGATTCTGATAGCTGATGACTCTACCGTTGCCCGTAAGCAGGTTGAGAAGACCGTGACTTCCCTTGGTTACGAGGTTATTAAAGCCAAGAATGGTCTTGAAGCATATAACATCCTTAAGGAATATGCTGCCAAAGGTCCTCTGACAGACCAGATCGGTCTTATAGTATCTGATATCGAAATGCCTGAAATGGATGGGTATACATTGAGTGCCAAGATTAGAAGTGAACCTGAACTGGCAAAGATAAAAGTTATTCTGCACACATCACTGAGCGGTGTGTTTAATCAGTCTCTGGTAAAAAAGGTCGGGGCTGATAATTTTGTGGCTAAATACAAGCCTGATGAGCTGGCAAAAGCCATAAAGGATCTTATGGTTGTTTACGACAGATAGCAGTTCTGAACTGCAGTTTTCATAAGATTTTGCAGCTGGGTTAAATAATAATTTGAAGAAGCCCGCGTTAAAAAGTTTGGTTACAGGAATTATGGAAGATGAATATCTGGGAATAACGCAGAAAAACTATGCTTTGTTCTGTGATTTCCTGAAAAACAACAGTGGAGTTGATTTAAAAAGCAATCGGGCTTATCTGGTAAACAGCAGACTGAGTCCATTGATTGATGCTTTCGGCTGCAAAAATCTGAATGAGTTTATAAGCAAGATACTCATTTCAAATGATGCACAGATGAAGAAATCAGTAATTGAAGCCATGGTGACCCATGAATCCAAGTGGTTCCGTGACGGATATCCTTTTGAGTTCTTACTTCAGAACATTATTCCAAGCGTCAAAGATAAGTCAAAAGACGTAAAAATCTGGTGTGCCGGATGTTCCAGGGGACAGGAACCGTATTCAATAGCCATGTCCATTCTTTCAAACTGCATCAGTTTGAGAGGTCTGCCTGTCAGCAGAATACGTATTTTTGCAACAGATCTGTCCATGGCTGTGCTGAATTTTGCGAGAGAAGGCGTTTATAGTGCCACGGATCTGTCAAGGGGACTGGATGATCGTTACATAAAGTCTTTCTTTATTCCCGTTGATCATTCCTGCACTCAATACAGAATTTCAGATGAAGTCAAGTCAATGGTCAGTTTCAGACATCATAATCTGGTGAACACGGAAAACAGGCCGTTTCTTGGAAAATGTGATGCAATTTTCTGCAGAAACGTAATGATCTATTTTGACAGTGAAACAAAGATTAAAGTACTGAATCATCTGAAAGGAAGCCTGAAAACTGGCGGATATCTGATTCTTGGAAGTTCCGAGTTTATTCCGGAAGAAGTGTCTGATATGGATATGCGGCGTTTCAGTAACGGAGTTGTTTACCAGAAAGTTACCTAAACGGAACGGGGAAAAGCCTTCAAGACTTTTCCCTGTTGTGCTCTTATGAATACAGGTCACAATGACAGTCTACTTTTCTGTTTTCTGAGAACTGTTTCCGGCTTTTTCAGATTTAGGTGCAACCTTAATCATGGCGGCCTGATTCATTAGGTCTGTCAGATATTTAATCTGTTTCTGATCTTTGGCTATACGTCGTACATAGAAATATATGCTGTGTGATACATTTGATATGGCTTCAATCTTTTCCGGATCGTTGTAACTGTCGGAAGTAATAAGATTTTCAGTCAGTCCTGAAGGCAGATCCATAAAGTATGTAACGTATTTGCCGTCCGGAGTATCACAGCTGACGGCATACCCCTGAGTATTATCCGGAAGAGCTTCACATTCCTCTAATGAACTGAGTTCTTTGGCAAATTTTTCGGGGGGCAGTTTTTCATTAGCTAACATCATAACAGTCAGTATTTCATAGTCTTCACATCTGTATCTGGAAGATGTCCCGTCAGATGTATAGCTTATCAGGTTGCACTCCTGCGGAAGTCTGACTTCAACATTCTTTCGTTCTTTTTTCTGATGTTCCATAAGTTCTGCATCATTACTGGTGATTTGATTACCTTCGCCTTGATTCAGCAACTTATTTGCCGCTTCCTTATCAAAAGCCTGTGCGGTGTTGAATGAGCATAGCAGGGTTGCTCCTGCAAGTATTGCACCTATAAAACCGTAGTTCATAAAAACCTCATATAGTCCCGTAAATAAAAACAACAGGATAAGTATGACTCAGGTAACCGTGTTCGGTTAACTGTCCCTGCAAGTATAACATTAAATCACGGTATTGTGATTTACTCAGAGAATGATGTTGTGAAGTGGTATTCGCTCCTATGCTTCTGATTGCTTCAAGATACGACTTGATATTACTGTGTTTATCCGTAAAAGTGTGTTTACTGACGTTTATATTGCTTCCAAGTATTTTTTTAGCAGCCGTACAGACGTGTTCAAAGTCTGTGAACTGATAGGTTCTGTCTCCTGCTCCGATATTTTTCAGTGCGGAACGAAGTTCAGGCAGGGTACCGCAGAGAGGTAAAGACAGGGCAACGGTCTGGTATTCCCTGTATTTTTTAATTCCAGTTATCTGATTTAAAACGGTGGTGATGTTGCACCACTGCATTGCCAGTGAGGAGAATATGAAATCATAGGTGTATCCTGTAATCTTGGGAACGGACTGCAGCTGTTCCATGTCGGCTACAAAAGATTCGGTTCCGGGGATATTCAATTTTAAGGCTTCTTCCACCATCACAGGTGACAGATCCGCACCAACAACATATTCCGCATACTGTTTCAGTTCAGAATAATTTACGCCGGGACCGCATCCTAAATCAAGGCATCTCTTAAAAAGATAATTACTGCCGGAATCAGTGTTTTTTTGAGTGTTGGAAACACAGTTGACGGTATCATTTAATAATTTCAGGGCAATTTCCTTCTGAATTACAGCATGTCTTGAATACTGAGATGCACCGTGGTCAAAGTGCTTGATAACCAGTTCTTTCATTATTGAGAAATTTCTCCAAGTGCTTCGGTCAGTCTCACAATATCCTCTTCCATGTGGGCGGCTGTTATGGTTATACGCAGTCTGGCAGTGCCCTTAGGTACCGTAGGAGGTCTGATGGCGCCACAGAGGATGCCTTGATTTCTGAGTCTTTCGTTTACGGCAATGAGTCTGCTGTTGTCTCCTATAATTACCGGCTGGATGGATGAAGAAGACTCAAGAAGTTCGGCACTGATGTGATTTTCATGAAATCTTCTGCGGAAAAAATCCGTCATTTCGGAAAGATGTTTTCTAAGCTCATTACCTTTAGGACCGGTGATTATTTCGAGGGATTTTATCAGTGCGTGAGCGATAAAGGCAGGGGCTGCGGTTGAATAGATATATTCACGCCCCGTGTTAATCAGGTAGTCAATAAAATCCCTGTCCGAAGCTACAAATGCCCCGCTGAGTCCGCATGCTTTGCTCAGGGTTCCCATATACACATCTATATCCTTCATTGATATTCCCTGATGCTCAGGGGTTCCGCGACCGTGCTGTCCGAGTACTCCGAAACCGTGTGCGTCATCCAGTACCAGAGTGGAAGCATATTTTCTGGATAGTGTTACGAGCTGTTTGAGATTTGCCATATCACCGTCCATGCTGAAAACCCCCTCGGTAAAAATAATCGAATTGGGGTTCTTTTCCAGCATGGCCTCGGCATGCTTCATGTCGTTGTGACGGTATCTCTGGAATTTTTCTGCTGAAAAGACGGCATCCTGCATGGAGGCATGAACCAGCCGGTCAAGAATCATATTTGTTTTGAGACTGATGCCGGCCTTAATCAGAGTCTGATTGGCGGCAAACCCAGTGTTAAACAGAATTACAGCTTCCTTGCCGGTAATCTCCTTAAGATATTCTTCAAGCTCATGATGGGCTCTGGTGTGTCCCGTAACCACGGCACTGGCTCCGGTACCGGCCCCGTACAGTCTGATGCCCTCATTCAGGGCTTCGCAGATTTCAGGCATGGTACTGAGCCCCAGGTAGTCGTTTCCTGCAAAATTTAGGTACTGTTTCCCGCTGATACTGATGGTGGCTGATGTACGTTTATCAACGGTAATAAGTTCCCTGTGCAGCCTGTTTTCCTTCAGTCTGCTGAGATTTTGGACCAGGACCTGACTCAGAACACGGTTTGCAGACATGCTATTCTTCCTCTAATTTGAAGCATTTATGGTCTGAATGGCCGGTATGCAGCGCTTTGAAAATGGCAATTCTGTCATCATGAGGAGTACTGTTTTCAGTGTTAAGAGTGGTTTTAATTCCCAGTTTGTGCATGAGGTATTCATCAGAATCCATTTCCGCATTAGGTGTGGTCAGAAGCTTGCATCCATAGAAAATTGAGTTTGCTCCGGCCATGAAGCACAGAGCCTGTGCTTCCGTACTGAGACTGCTTCTTCCTGCTGACATTCGTACATGGGATGTAGGCATTATGATTCTGGCTACGGCTATCATTTTGATGAAATCAATAGGGGCAACATCATCCGAATTTTCAAGAGGAGTTCCTTTTACCTTGACCAGAAGATTGATGGGTACTGATTCCGGGTGGGGATTTAGATTGGCCAGTGATTTCAGAAAACTGGCTCTGTCTCTCAGACTTTCTCCCATGCCGACTATGCCTCCGCAGCATATCTTGATGCCTGCACTGCGAATGTGTTCCAGAGTTTTCAGTCTGTCATTAAATGTTCTGGTGGTTATTATCTTGTCGTAGAATTCCGGACTGGTGTCAATGTTATGGTTGTAATAGTCAAGACCTGCTTCCTTCAGCTCCTTTGCCTGTTCAGGAGTGAGCATCCCCAGAGTCATGCAGGTTTCAAGTCCCATGCCTTTTACGGTTCTGATGATTTCCTTGAGATACGGCATGTCACTGTCTTTAGGGTTTCTCCATGCTGCGCCCATGCAGAAACGCGTAGCTCCGCTGTCCAGTGCCATCTGAGCTCTTGTTTTGATGGTGTCGAGATCAAGAAGTTTTTCCTTTTCAACTCCTGTATTGTGATGTGCACTTTGAGGACAGTATTTACAGTCTTCAGGGCAGCTGCCGGTCTTTATGGAAAGAAGAGAACTTATCTGAACCTCATTTGCCGGAAAATTTTCACGGTGAATCTGCTGGGCTCTGAATACCAGATCCAGAAAAGGAGTATTAAACAAATCCAGTATTTCTTCAGTTGTCCAGTCGTATCTCAGCTCGGTCATGGTTTCTCCTGTTTAATGTACAGCGGTATTATCAGTGCCTGTTTAATTTTTTTTACAAGATAGTATACTGTTAAGCAAAATTCAATACTTATGTATAACAAGTGATTAAATTATGAACAACATAAACAGTAATGATGAAAAAGAACTGAAAGAGTTCGACGAGAACCATGTATGGCATCCGTATACATCACTGAACAGTCCGATACCAACCTATCATGTAGTAAGTGCCGAAGGATGTCTGCTCCGGCTTGATGACGGCAGGGAGCTTATAGACGGAATGTCGAGCTGGTGGGCATGCTGTCACGGATACGGAAATCAGCATCTGATTGACTGCATAACGGATCAGCTAAACAGACTGTCTCATGTCATGTTTGCTGGATTCAGACATGATCCTGCCACTGTTCTATGCAAAAGACTGACATCCATGCTGCCGGAGGGACTTGATTATGTATTTCTTGCTGACAGCGGATCCGTAGCCGTGGAGATTGCCCTGAAAATGGCTATTCAGTATCAGTCGGCAAAGCATCCTGAAAGAACCAGATTTCTGACTGTACGAGGCGGTTATCACGGAGATACCATGGCCGCAATGTCGGTTACCGATCCTGGAAGCGGATTCAGTTCCGAGTATCAGAGCTATATTCCGAAACAGTATTTTATTGAGAGACCGGCGATATCCTTTCATGATGAATGGAATGATTCAGCCATTGAGCCGCTGGCTCTGTTTCTGAAGGAACATCATCAGGAGACTGCCGCATTTATTCTGGAGCCGGTAATGCAGGGAGCAGGAGGAATGTATTTTTATCATCCTCAGTATCTTGTAAAGGCGAGAGAACTGTGTGACAGGTACGATATAGTCATGATATGTGATGAAATAGCCACAGGATTCGGCAGAACAGGAAAAATGTTTGCCTGCAACCATGCGGGGATTGTACCTGATATCATGACTCTCGGTAAGGGGCTTACGGGGGGAATGATGACTCTCAGTGCCGTAGCGGTTACGGCCAAAATCCGCGACGGAATAAGCGCGTCTCCTGCAAAGGTTCTGATGCACGGACCTACATTCATGGCTAATCCTCTGGCTTGTGCTGCAGCGAACGGCAGTCTTGATCTGCTTTTATCCGGGGACGTATGTGCAAGGACTGTACACATAGAGAAGCTTCTTTATGACGGACTGAAAGAGCTGACGGCATGTAAACGGGTGGTTAAGGATGTAAGATCACTGGGTGCCTGCGGAGTGGTGGAACTCAACCGACCTGTTGATACCGTCAGAATGCAGAAATTCTTTGTAGACAGGGGAGTTTGGCTCAGACCTTTCGGCAATATCATATATATATATCCTCCGTTCATTATAAGCGATGAACAGCTTGAGGCTTGTATGAAGGCCGTAAGGGAGCTTGTGCATATTCTGGAAAGAGACGGAGAGTACTGATACGCCGTTTCATATTAGGGGGAATAAAAGAAGGGAATGCGATTTTTTCATGGCATTCCCTTATTATTTATCAGCTTAGAAAAACCGGTTGCTGCAGTTCAGCATGACCGGATTCTAAGATGATGACGGATAAATTACTTAAGCTGAGATTCAATATTGGCAACAATTTCAGCAAGAGGCAGCTTAACCTTTTCATCACTGGTTCTGCTTTCGTATTCAGCCATGCCGTCGGCAAGAGATTTTTCACCGAGAATGATTGAATGAGGAACACCGATGAGCTTCATATCCGCGAACATTACACCAGGACGTTCTCCGCGGTCGTCAAGAATAACTTCGTATCCCTTTGCGGTAAGTTCTTGATAGAGTCTGTCGGCTTCCTTTCTCACTACTTCACTCTTGTTGTAGTTGATTGGGATAATGGCAATCTGGAACGGAGCCATGGATGCCGGCCATACAATCCCCTTGTCGTCATGGTTCTGTTCAATGGCGGCTGCGATTACGCGGGTAACACCGATGCCGTAGCATCCCATTTCCATAGGAATATTCTGACCTGCTTCATTAAGAACGGTACAGTTCATGGCCTGTGAGTACTTGGTTCCAAGTTCAAATACCTGACCTACTTCGATACCATGCTTAAGTATCAGGGTTCCCTTGCCGTCTGGGCTTGGGTCACCTTCAACAACGCAGCGGAGATCCTGAACCTCATAGTTCTGAACATCGCGATCCCAGTTAACGCCTCCTAAGTGGAAGCCGTCTTCATTGGCACCGCAGTAGAAATCACTGCATACGTTGGCGGTTCTGTCAACGATGATACGGCCTTTGAAACCTACAGGTCCGAGTGAGCCTGGTGCGGCACCGAAGGCATTTTTGATTTCTTCGTCTGAAGCCATGGTGAGAGGTTTGGCAATGCCAGGAACCTTTTCAGCCTTAACTTCGTTTAATTCGTGATCGCCGCGAAGAACAAGTAGAACAAGTTCCTTTTCTCCGGTTTCCTGATTGAATCCGTGAACAACCAGTGACTTGCATAATTCCTTTTCACTTACGTTAAGGAATTTTGCAACTTCTTCGATAGTCTTGGCATTCGGAGTGCTGATCTTTTCCAAGACCTTTGACGGAGCCTTTCTGCTTTCTGCTGGAGCAACAGCTTCAGCCATTTCAATGTTGGCTGCATAATCTGATTCGGTTGAGAAGGCGATGATGTCTTCACCGGCATCGGCAAGAACCTGGAATTCATGTGAGTGACTGCCGCCGATTGAACCGGTATCGGCTTCAACAGGACGATAGGTGAGTCCCAGTCTGTCGAAAATGCGGCAGTAGGTATCATACATGAGTTCGTAGGTTTCTCTTAAACTTTCCTTGTTCAGATGGAATGAGTAGGAGTCCTTCATTACGAATTCACGACCTCTCATTACGCCGAATCTTGGTCTTACTTCATCTCTGAACTTGGTCTGAATCTGATACATGTTGATTGGTAACTGCTTGTAGCTCTTGATTTCGTAACGTGACAGCCAGGTTACCACTTCTTCATGAGTAGGACCGAGAACAAAGTTGTTGTCCTTGCGGTCGTTGAAACGGCACAGTTCAGGACCGTAATGTTCCCAGCGGCCTGATTCCTGCCATAACTCAGCTGGCTGAACAACAGGCATATTGATTTCCAAAGCTCCGGACTTATCCATTTCTTCTCTGATGATGTTCTGTACCTTCTGGAGAACTCTCTGACCTGTAGGTAACCAAATGTATAAACCTGAAGCCAACTGTCTGATTAAACCTGCTCTGAGCATCAGCTGATGGCTGGCAATGGATGCTTCTGCAGGAGTTTCCTTAAGAGTAGATAATAAAAATTTGCTTGTGCGCATTTTTTTGAATGTCCTGGACTAAATCTAAAATAACTGTTTGGACAGACTTTTTCCCGATAAAAAGCTAACCGGGGCTGTAGGTACCGAATAAATCCGCAGCATCCGCCGTGGCCGGCTGAAGTCTGTAAAATCGGTGATTATTTTATCAAAAAAAGTGTTGATACAGAAATAAATCTGACAAATGTATTTATTGTTTAACCGTACTTATATAAATTGTTGACAGGATAAAATGTGATATATAGCAAATTTTGATTCTTTATGATAAAATTTACAGGATTTTATTGACTGAAACCATGCTTATCCGTGTTGTGATGTCTTTTGTCGTCATAATATAATTAACATGGAGACACAGGGTTTTGCTACCGTATACATAGTAGGAAAAAGAAATGGCACTGTTTCTGTACACACTGATGATTTTTGGACTTTTTTTTCTGTTGGGAGCTGTGGGATACATTTTTCAGAAGAAGGTTATCAACGGTTCATGCGGCGGTCTGGCAAATGTAGGTGTGGAAAAGGTGTGCAGCTGTGAAAAACCTTGTTTCAAGAGAAGAATCAGAAACAAGATTGCCGAACTCAAAGGCGATAAAAAGCAGGATTGATTTATTCGGTTCGTCAGAAGACCGATGTAAAGAATGTGCAGGATGCGCATTTTCAGGCACTAATGAATAATAGAAAAATTATTATCAGAGGATGTATGAAAAAAAATAATTTTATAAAGAATATTTTGCTGACGGCAATGTTTTCAACAGCTCTTGCCGGATGTGATTTTGCTAGTGCTCCAAAGGATGAGATTCATGCTGACGGCAAGACCATGGGTACTTTTTTCAGTATAACCGTGGTCGGTGATTATCCGGGCGGTCAGAAAGGGCTTGATAAGGACGCTGATGAAGTTCTTCGTAAAATCAATAAAGAAATATCTACATTTGACAAGGACAGTCTTTTATCCAAATTTAATAATTCAAAGAGTACAGCTCAGTTCCGCATAACTCAGGATATGGCGGACATTCTTATTGAAAGTCTGAGAGTCGGAAACGATCTCGACGGGGCAACTGATATAACTGTAGGACCGCTGGTGAATCTCTGGGGATTCGGTCCGAAGAAGGTTGAACAGCAGGACAGAATCCCTACTGACGAGGAAATCAGTGCAGCTAGGGCCAATATCGGACTGGACAAGCTCCATGTGGAAATCAGCAAGAATGCGGCTTATGTAAGAAAGGATAATCCGGATATATACGTTGATTTATCCACCGTCGGTGAAGGATACGGCGCTGACAAGCTTGCCGAACTTCTGGATCGCAAAGGTGTTCAGAATTACATGGTGTCTGTAGCCGGCGCAATCAGAACCAAGGGCGTCAACAATCGTGGCAAAGACTGGGTTATTGCAATCGAGGACCCTAGCAATGAGCATGCGGTAGGCAGAAACGTGATTGTACCTGTATGCACCAAGGGGCAGGCAATTTCAACAGCCGGAAGCTACAGAAACTACATTTCCTCCAAAGACGGAAAGACATTTTCACATATCATAGATCCTGCAACCGGAAAGCCTGTTGACCACAAGACTGTGTCAGTAACAGTTGTTGGGCCTACTGCACTGTGGACAGATGCGGTTGATACCGGTCTGATGGTTAAGGGCGGTGAAGAAGCATTAAGGTATGCCAATGAACGCAATATCGCGATTTATGTGGTTACCAGAAATGCAAAAGATGACGGATTTGAAACTCACTACAGTCGTGCAATGCACAGATATCTGGAATGTGAATAAAAATCTTTACTGAACTGACTGGCCCGGAACTGTGTTTCGGGCTTTCTTTTTGGAAAATAAAAAAGAAAGAGGAGAAAATGAATTTTCTCCTCTTTCTGCATTTAAACTTGATACAAGCTATCGAACTCAGCAGTTAAATTACTTCTGTTCTTCGTAACGCTTGATAGAAGCTTCGATTTCCTTGATAGCTGCAGCCTTGTTGTCCCAACCGTCTACACGAACCCACTTGCCGGCTTCGAGTTCCTTGTAGTGTTCGAAGAAGTGCTTGATCTGGCCCTTGAGTAATTCTGGAAGATCATCAACATCCTTGATGTTTTCGTAAAGCTTGGTAAGCTTGCTGTGTGGAACAGCGATGATCTTGGTATCTTCACCTGATTCGTCGGTCATCTTGAGCATAGCTACAGGACGGCAACGGATTACAGAACCAGGAAGTAATGGGTATGGAGTTGGAATTAAAACATCAATTGGGTCGCCGTCAAGAGACAGAGAGTGATTGATGAAACCGTAGTTGCATGGATAGAACATTGGGGTGGCCATGAAACGGTCTACAAATACAGCACCTGAAGCCTTGTCAACTTCGTACTTGATTGGGTCTGCATTCTGTGGAATTTCAATAACTGCGTAAAGATCTTCAGGTAATTCCTTACCTGCTGGAATATTGTCTAAAATCATTGTTTAAGTTCCTTAGATGTGTTATCCGAAAATTGGCAATATTATATTAGATATTGCTATATTTTTCACTATGTTTGTATTGTTTGATTCTTTTAAAAACGGGAAAAAATCCTGTTTAATCTTATGGTGTGAGATTAGGCTTAAGTTCTGAGTCTGAGTTCAGTAAATGTTTAGGTATTTACGGCTGTTGTGCTATATTATGCCATTGGTTGTTTTAAAGTATTTTATTTTTTAAGTACAGAAATATTTGGCCGGTTAATGTATGTCCGGTCTGATCTTCGTTCTGCGGGAGAAGTTTAATGCACGTCCATATTTTAGGTATTTGCGGAACCTTCATGGGAGGAATTGCCGTAATAGCCAAACAGTTAGGTTACAGGGTTACCGGTTCTGATGCCAATGTTTATCCTCCTATGAGTACCATGCTGCAGGAACAGGGAATTGAAATAATGGAAGGCTACGGGCCTGAACAGCTGCAGCCGGCACCAGATCTGATTATTGTCGGTAACGCCATGAAAAGAGGTATTCCTTGCGTGGAATACATGCTTAACGAGGGACTCCCGTATATTTCAGGTCCTCAGTGGCTTGAAAATTACGTTCTTAACACCAAAAAGGTTATAGGTGTGGCTGGAACTCACGGTAAAACGTCAACTTCAAGCATGGTTGCCTGGATTCTGGAATATGCAGGTCTCAACCCTAGTTTCCTTATCGGTGGTGTAACCGGTAATTTCGGTATTTCCGCAAGAGTTACGGATTCTCCGTTCTTCGTGATTGAATCCGATGAATATGACTGCGCCTTCTTTGATAAGCGTTCAAAGTTTGTTCACTACAGACCTTTTGTGCAGATTTTAAATAATCTGGAATACGACCATGCCGATATTTTTGAAAATATCGATGCCATCAAAAAGCAGTTCCATCATCTGGTAAGAATCATTCCCGGAAAAGGAGAGATTGTTGCTCCGTATGGTGACAAGGCCATTGATGATGTCCTTAAAATGGGCTGCTGGTCAAATCTTGTTTATACCGGTAAAGAAGGTGCTGAGCTAAGCTACAGACTTATAAACACTGACGGCAGTTCCTTTGAAGTTCTGGATAAGAGCGGAACTTCACTGGGAACAGTTGAATGGGAATCTATCGGTATCCACAACGTGTTGAATGCACTAATGGCCATAGAAGCCGCAAAATATGTCGGTGTTGCGTATGAAACGGCAATCAGAGGGCTCTGCGATTTCAGAATGCCTAAGCGTCGTATGGAACTCAAGGGGGTGGTTAATGACATTGCCGTGTATGATGACTTTGCCCACCATCCTACCGCCATAAAGACCACTCTGGACGGCTTAAGAAAGAAGGTTGGAGCCGACAAGCGCATTATTGCTGTATTCGAACCTCGTTCAAATACCATGAAGATGGGAGTTAATCATGAGCAGCTTGCGGATTCGCTGGCTATAGCCGATGAGATATACATGTATGCTCCAGACGGTCTCAAGTGGAATACAGATGAACTGGCTGACGGCCATAAGTTTAACGTGTGCCATGATTTTGAAGCCATGGTTAAGGCCATAACGGCTTCGGCTCAGCCCGGTAATGTTATTCTTGTCATGAGTAACGGCGGTTTCGGTGGAATTCAGAACAGACTGCTTGCCGAACTTGCTGAAAAACAGAAAGCAGGTTAAAAGCACTTATCGCCCTCCATTGTCATAATGATGGGTGATATTTAAAAATAACAATAAAAAAACGGGAGGTTTTCAGACCTCCCGTTTTCGTGTCATGAATTATGACTTATTAGGCTTCAAACATTGCAGAGATTGATTCTTCGTTAGAAATACGACGAATAGCTTCAGCAAGCATTGGAGATAAGGTGAGAACGCGAACCTTACCGGTAGCCTTCATTTCTTCAGTCAGAGGGATTGAGTCAGTTACGATAACTTCATCAAGGCTTGATTCAGAAATGTTCTTTAAAGCTGGACCTGATAATACAGGGTGGGTAGCATAGGCAAATACTCTCTTTGCGCCACGCTTCTTTAATGCGTCAGAAGCCTTGCAGAGAGTACCACCGGTATCAATCATGTCGTCAACGATGATACAGTCACGGCCTTCAACGTCACCGATGAGGTGCATAACTTCAGATACGTTTGGACGTGGACGACGCTTGTCGATGATGGCGATATCAGTATCGTCGAGAAGCTTAGCGATAGCACGGGCACGAACAACACCGCCGATATCCGGAGAAACAACTACAGGATTTTCGAAGTTGTGGTTCTTCATGTCTTCAATGAGAATAGGGCTGCCGAAACAGTTGTCTACAGGAACATCAAAGAAGCCCTGAATCTGTTCAGCATGAAGATCAACGGTAAGAACACGGTCAACACCAACACTTGATAAAAGATCTGCAACAACCTTTGCAGTGATAGGTACACGTGCAGAACGTAAACGGCGATCCTGTCTTGCATAACCGAAGTATGGAACAACTGCGGTAATACGACCTGCAGAAGCACGGCGCATAGCATCGATCATAACGATGAGTTCCATAAGATTATCGTTGGTAGGAGCACAGGTGGACTGGATAATGAAAATATCACCGCCACGTACGTTTTCGTTAATCTGAACACAAATTTCGCCATCGCTGAAACGACCTACTTTAGCATCGCCAAGCTTGGTGAATAACTTTTCTGCTATCTTTTGAGCAAGATCCGGAGTACCGTTTCCTGCAAATATCTTCATGTCTGGCACGATATCAACCTCTGTGGTTTAAAGTTTTTGATTTGAACGGCTGTAGCTGTCGGCAGCTTCTTTTAAAGGTGAAACGTTAACCGCCTTTGCCACAAAGCCTCTCATATCATTTGGTATGTTCTCGAAAGCCGCCAAAGCCGCTTTCTCATCTTCAAAACAGGCAAAACAGGAAGCTCCTGTACCTGTCATCCTCGACGGAGCGTATTGTAACAGCCATGAGAGCGTTTTGGCAACCTTTGGATAATATTTTTTAACCAGTTTTTCGCAATCGTTGCGTGTATTTTCAAAGCAAACGTCGGCAGGGCATAGCTTCGGAGTGTTTCTAGGCAGTTCAGGATGGTTGAATATTTCTGCCGTGGATACGCTGGTGTCGGTCGGAGTAGCGATCAGATAGTATTTTTCTTCAATATTTACTGGGGTCAGTATTTCTCCGACACCTTCGGCAAAAGCGGATCTTCCCCTTACAAAAACAGGTACGTCAGCTCCGAGTTTACGGCCTAGAGTTGCCAGAGTGTCTTCATCAAGTCCCAGTTTGAAAATCAGATTAAGAGCTACCAGAGCCGTTGCCGCATTGCTTGAACCTCCTCCAAGTCCACCGCCCATCGGAATGTTCTTGTTTATGTGTATGTCCGCTCCGAATTCTCTTCCTGTGTATTCTTTAAGGATTCGTGTGGCCTTGAATACAATATTGCTTTCCGCCGGGAATCCCAGGTCCGGAGTTATTGTTATGGCGTTGTCATCACGGGGAGTAATGTCAAGGGTGTCACCTTTGTCAAAAAGGACAAATATTGACTGCAATTCATGGTAACCGTCCTGACGGCGACCGTTGATGTGTAAAAAAAGATTAATTTTAGCCGGAGATGGCCAGGATGTTATATTTCCCATTTGTTAACCGCTATCCTTAAAAGAAAATTGTTTCCCTTAATATCTATTTTTTTAGGAAGAAGTATACCGTTAACTTCCATGTAGTTTTTGTAGTTTACGGTAAATTCGCTGAATTCTATGCTTTCGATGGTGCCGTCATCGCGATAGTGTGCCGGATTGTTTCCCGGAATACCGGTTACGATATCCGGAAGACTGTCGCACGGAATATGGAAGCCTGTGAGATTATATACAAGTTCTTCGGCATTACTTCCTGTATGAATATTTCCCTTGTCATCAGTGATTTCAGTAAGAGAGGTGGTTTTTCTGATTTTCAGCAGAGTCGTACCGGTGATGCCTGAAACGTAGATGGTGTAGTCAGGTCTGCTTACGGAAATGTTCAGCAGGGTGCTGGTCTTGACCTTTTCATCGAAAATTCCCAGTTTCCCGCTGACCGCATAATCTTTTTTTGCTGCCAGATATTCTTCGCGGAAAGTCTGCTGTTCAGGTGTCAGAGTGGCGGTACATGCGGAGGTTATGACTGCTATGGAAACCGCCAGGGGAAGTACAACCACTGATTTGATATTGGAAAGTATGCTCATATGTTTTCTGATAAATGTTAACTTATGTTGTTTCAATACGATTTATTATAAAGCAGAAGGGGAACTGTTTTGGATTATTTGCGGAAAATTTAATGATAAATTTCTGTAGGATTCTGATTGTCTGAAAGTATTTCTGAAATTTTTTCTGAAAGTCTTTCGTTGTTTTGATAAAAAAACTCCGAATTTTCTGAAAAATCCGGAGTTTCAATCAATACACTATTTCACTAGATATCTGTTAGAGAGATGAAGTGAAGGTACGTGAAATTACGTCGTCCTGCTGTTCCTTGGTTAAGGAGTTGAAGCGTACAGCGTAACCAGATACACGAATGGTGAGCATTGGGTACTTTTCTGGGTTCTGCTGAGCATCAATCAGGGTTTCACGGTTAAGAACGTTAACGTTCAGGTGCTGACCGCCTTCGTGGTTAGCATCGTGGTGGAAGTAACCGTCAAGCAGACCGATTAAGTTAGCATTCTGCTGATTGCTTTCCTTACCTAATGCAGCTGGAACAATTGAGAAGGTATATGAAATACCGTCCTTAGCATAGGTGAATGGAAGCTTAGCAACAGAAGATAATGAAGCAACTGCACCCTTAACGTCACGGCCGTGCATTGGGTTTGCACCAGGACCGAATGGCTTACCACCGATACGACCGCAAGGAGTATCACCGGTCTTCTTACCGTATACTACGTTAGAAGTAATGGTTAAGATTGACTGAGTTGGTAAAGCGTTTCTGTAGGTTACGCGGCTCTTGATCTTCTTCATGAAGCGTTCAACGAGGTCACAGGCAATGCTGTCTACGCGATCATCGTTGTTACCATACTTAGGGAAGTCGCCTTCAATTTCGAACTTGGTAGCTACGTTGTCAGCGTCACGGATAGCCTTAACCTTTGCATACTTGATAGCTGACAGAGAGTCTGCAGCTACTGATAAGCCGGCAATACCGCAAGCCATGGTACGGAATACGTCACGGTCGTGGAGAGCCATCTGAATTGCTTCATAAGCATACTTATCGTGCATGTAGTGAATGATGTTAAGAGCGGTTACGTACTGGGTTGCTAACCAATCCATAAAGTGGTCAACACGGCTCATTACATCATCAAAGTCGAGGTATTCACCAGCTGGGATATCGGTCTTAGGACCAACCTGCATGTGAACGCCGTTTTCGTCTACGAGACGTTCATCCTTACCGCCGTTGATGGAGTAAAGAAGGGTCTTGGCGAGGTTAGCACGAGCACCGAAGAACTGCATTCTCTTACCAACAACCATTGGTGATACACAACATGCAATTGCGTAGTCATCGCTTTCGAAGTCTGGACGCATTAAGTCATCGTTTTCGTACTGAATTGATGAAGTATCGATAGATACCTTGGCACAGAACTTCTTCCAAGCAGCTGGAAGCTTTTCAGACCAGAGGATGGTCATGTTAGGTTCTGGTGAAGTACCCATGTTGTATAAGGTGTGGAGGTAACGGAAACAGGTTCTGGTTACCAGGGTACGGCCATCAAGCCCCATACCGCCTAAAGATTCGGTAGCCCAAATTGGGTCGCCAGAGAATAATGAATCGTATTCTGGAGTACGGAGGAAGCGAACCATACGGAGCTTCATGATCATATGGTCAACAAGTTCCTGAGCTTCAGATTCGGTTAAGATACCTCTCTTGATATCACGTTCAATGTAGATATCGTGGAAGGTAGCGGTACGGCCGTATGACATAGCGGCACCGTTCTGAGACTTAACAGCAGCGAGGTAACCGAAGTAGGTAGCCTGTAAAGCTTCCTTTGCAGTCTTAGCTGGGCCAGAAATATCACAGCCGTAAGAAGCTGCCATCTGCTTTAACTGACCTAAAGCCTTGTACTGATCATTGATTTCTTCACGAGCACGGATTACGTCTTCGAGTTCTCTTTCATCCTTTGGATGTTCAAGCTGAGCCTGATAAGAATTGTACTGCTTGAACTTGTCCTTCATCAGTGCGTCAACACCGTAAAGAGCGATACGACGGTAGTCACCGATGATACGGCCACGACCGTAAGCATCAGGAAGACCGGTTAATACTGCACTCTTTCTACAGTTTCTGATATCAGGAGTGTAAACGTCGAATACACCCTGGTTGTGAGTCTTACGGTATTCAGTGAAGATCTTTTCAACTTCTTTGTTGAATGGCTTGTTGTAGGTTTCACATGAAGTCTTGATCATGCGAATACCACCGAAAGGCATGATAGCTCTCTTGAGAGGAGCATCAGTCTGGAGACCAACGATCTTTTCGAGATCCTTGTTGATGTAGCCAGGCTTGTGGGAAGTGATGGTTGATGGAGTGTCTGGATCGAAATCTACAGGAGCGTGAGTCTTGTTTTCGATCTTGATGCCTTCCATTACTGAATTCCAAAGAGTCTTGGTAGCTTCAGTAGCTGGAGCAAGGAATGATTCATCACCTTCATATGGGGTGTAGTTAGTCTGAATAAAATCGCGGGTATCGATTGATTCCTGCCAAGCACCTGGTTGGAAGCCTTCCCAAGCTACTTTCTGAAGCTCATTTAATTCTGCCATTTTCATTACCTCTGTTTGGTTTTAGGTAGTTTAATAAACGCTTTATGCCTTTTTGTGGCTAGCGCGACAATTTGCATACCAGTTAAATACGCCAATCATGAGGCCACCGCCTATGATGTTGCCGATTGTCACCGGTATTAGATTCTTAACAATAAAGTTTATTATTGTTAAATCGGCATACTTATCGGCGGTTTGTCCGATGGTCTGCCAGAATTCATTTCCTGCATAGTTTACCACACTTATGCCTGCAGGGATCATAAACATGTTAGCAATACTGTGTTCAAAACCTGAAGCAACAAACATTCCAACAGGGAGAATCATTGCCAAAATCTTATCGGTAAGTGTTTTTCCTGCAAAACCGAGCCATACTGCACCGCATACCATGATGTTACAGAAAATACCCATGGACATGGCTTCTGTAAATCCTATCCAGTAGCTTTCGCCGGGATGCATGTGACTTACCTTGTGAAGGGCAGTGTTAAGAATGATACGACCCCATTCACCGTTAAAACCGTTGTACTGTCTTGCAAGCATCATCAGAAGAACAATCAGAAGTCCGCCGATAAGATTGCCGAAGTATACTACACACCAGTTTTTCAGAACCGTTTTCCATGTCACTAACTTGGCAGATTTTGCAACTAAAGTTAATGTTGATGAGGTAAAAAGCTCACATCCCATCAGTACACAGAAAATGAGTCCCAGAGAGAAGCACAGACCTCCAACAAGTTTACCGTGACCGTCTGCGAGAGCTGTAGTGTAGAACATGAATGCCAGAGCGATGAAGGCTCCTGCATTTATAGACATAAGAAGACATTTCAAAAATGGCTTGGTTGCCTTGTGTTCTGTTATGTTTTCAGCAGCTTTTGCTGTTTCTTCAGCTGACAGACAGCATGTTGTAGGTATTTTGACTGGTTCCATAATCTCGTTTCTTTGGTTAAATTATAATTAAGTAAAAACCCAATAATTTTGAACTGGATCACATTTATCTGTAAAATACTTTTGTAATTAATTTACATAATTAAAGGTTTTTATGTAATTTTGTTTGTATTTTAATCAGTTTTCTGAAAGTTTTTATCAGATTGTCGTGTTTAGGATTTCTTTCGATATCCAGACGTATTAAATTCATTAATTCAGTCTGAGTGTCAGCACTGATAACCCTGTCGGCAAGCTGCTGTGTTGCATTATCGCAGAAAATTTTAATAAATCTAGTGGCATTTTTATTTGAATAGCCTTTTTCGTCTTCCAGGAAAAGTCTGAGGTGCATAATTAAGCATACGGAATACAGAAGCGAACTTTCATTTACGTAAGGAGAGTTCATAAAATGTTCGGCCAGATCTATGGCTTTATCGTATATGAGCTGTCCAGGATCCTCCTGAGTATCGTCTTCACATTCCTCAATGTTTTCATGGACGAGATTGTACAGGTCAATCATGCTTTCCAGTGAATAGAGGTTAAGACCTGCGTACTGATTGCCGTTTTCCACCAGGTGGAGAACGTCAGACAGTTTTCCTGCAGTATCGGCATCAGGATAGTCAGGCAGACTCAAGTCATCAGGTGAAAGCTGTTTGAAGCTGCGGGCGATTGACGGATCGTTTAGTTCATCCTCGTTTTCGCGTCCATCGAAAATATAGACTTCGGAAAGATTTGGAATAATCAGTCTGTATGCGTACAGATCCTTGTAGCTGGCATCGTAACACCACACCTTTTTGTCAAGCTTGCGGGCAATGTTTAAAAGGTATTTGTATTCTTCTTCGGTTGTACCGTTGTCTAGAGACCAGTCGGTAAATTTGAATTTACTTTCATGAGTGAAGAAACTAGGATGAACTTCTCCGGAACCGTCAATGAAATTGCCGATGAAATTGAGAGAATCCCTGAAGTGGTACTCTTCCTGCTCAGCCTGCTCGGAAATGTCCTCGCCGGCAAGTGCTGAAAGGCTGCTGAACATTTCTTCCTGATTGTTCCAGGTAAGTGTTTTTCCGTCTGATGCCTGTTCTGAACAGTCCTGTTCATCACCGTCATTTGCGTATTCATCTTCGGAACCGGTACAGTCTTCCTCCTGATATGTATCGGAAGATTTGTATTTCAGAACACTGTCACTGTATTTTCTGCTGTTGTCAGTGAAATCGTGGTTTATGTAAGGTTTAAGACTGAAGTTTACGTAATCAAGGTTATTCCATTCCACACCCTGCATGAGTTCCGTGAGGGTTCTTTCAAGCGCTATTTTCATGTTTGGATGTGCACCGATGGAAATTTTGTATTTAACTGAATTCACCGGCTGGGCACACACTGCAACAACCGGGAACACGCCACCGAGTGAGGCGTCATAACAGGTGACCCTGATGTTGTGTTTGGAGAATTCATTAAGAGTCTCCGTTATTTCAGGATACTTTCTGCTGATGAATTCTTCAGGAATCACCGGAAGGGCTCTTATATTGGTGTTTGCAAGAGTCTTGCTGTAACTTTCCGGAATGTAACCGAACAGGAAACGTCTTACGAATCTTTCGTAGATTTCGGAAAGCCCCTGAACCTTTGCTTCTTCAGGTGTGTTGCCTGCACACATGCCATTTGTGCAGAAGCATGATTCCAGATACCTTAACGGAAAATAAGCCTTTTCATCCGGAAAATGCTCATTGGTCATGGGAACGGCGCAGATGCCTTTCTGGGTATCTGATGTCGCATAATCGGTCAGAGGTCTGAGGGCCATCCAGCCTATTTCATCAATAAGTTTTTTGGAGAACAGATTGTTTTTCAGAAAAAAGTCGGAAACCTCCTTTTTTCTGCGGGAGCTGAAAACTTCCATTTTGTCCAGACGCAGACGGTTGTTTTTATCCATGTAGCTGTCCGGGTATTTTACCCAGATTTCGTCATGGTAACGGTTGAAAGGAAGATCGTCTGAGGCGTTCCCCATGTAGTAGGAGTCAAAGAATGACTGATTAAGCAGTCTTTCCGCCATTTCTCCCAGTGCTGATGCAATGGAGGCTTTTTCACTTATGCCCTTTCCGTTGGTGTGTATGAGAGAAGGATTGTTTCTGTCGACCAGTTCGCAGGAATAAAGATTGATTCCGGGATTCAGTTTGGTGGTGAATTCAAGATCAAGTCCAAGTTCCGTAAGTTCCTTGGTGAATAAATCAATAGTCTGTTCTATTTCTCTGTCTTTACCGGCAAGAAAAGTCATGAATGAAAAGTCCTCAGGGGGTGGATAATTAATTTATTTATGCGGGGCATTTTATCATAATTGATACCCAGTGATGAAAGTTGTGATAAATTTGTTCCGGGCTGCTAATCCTGTTCTAATGCTTCAACAACGTTTTCTGGTATCCGGATTGAAAAGTGTATGAAGGAGGACAGTCGGTTTTTTACTAAAATATTTTCTGATTTGTTATGATGACTTACGAAAAAAAATAACAGATCCGGATTTTTAAGGTTTTGTCATGCGTGAAAAGTTAAAGAAATATGCGGTACAGGCATTAATTGTGCTTCTTCTGCTGATTGTATACGTCGGTATCAGAATTTTTGTCTTTCCTCTTCTGGGATTCGGAAAGGACGGGGATTTGAAGACGGAACTTGATATTGCTGACGGAACACTCCCTTTTACAATGGAAGGGGCAGGGTTCACGTTTGAGAGGATTACTTATGATGATGCCCTGAACGTGACTTTTCACGTGGGATTCACTCTTGAAAAACTTAATAATCATTTTGATGATGAGACTCTTAGAAAGGCTTTTAAAGAAAACAGACTCAATAACGTGTTTTGCGGAATGAAGATCGTCAGGGCTGTTTATGAACAGGATGGTACAGTGACAGCCAGGGTTCACGGCATAGGTCATGACGAATCCGTGTCAGTTCCTCTTGAATGTACCAAACAGGCAACTAAGTAAATCAGACATTCGTTGAGATATACAGTCTGCCGTCAGCTGTTTGAATACCGCTTATAACGGCAGACTTCAAGCCTGTTGGAAAAACACGCAATAATATCTTGAACAACCTCTATTTTTTGTTATGAGGATTTTATCTTTTTTGATATAATTGTCGCCAAATTTTTGATTTGATAATCAAATGCCGGCAGAAGCTGTCGGTAATTTCAGAATTTTATAATTATTTAGGTGTAATTAAATATGAAGAAAGTTGGTTTTATTGGCTGGCGTGGCATGGTTGGCTCAGTATTAATGGGCCGTATGGAAGAAGAAAATGACTTCGCTAATATCGATCCAGTATTTTTCACTACCTCTCAGGCTGGCCAGAAGGCTCCTGTATTCGGCGGTAAGGATGCTGGTGTTTTATTAGACGCAAATGACGTTGATGCTTTAAGCTCAATGGATATCATTGTTACCTGTCAGGGTGGCGACTACACCAAGAGCATGTATGACAAGCTCATGGCTACCGGCTGGAAGGGATACTGGATTGATGCTGCTTCTACCCTGAGAATGAAGGACAATGCAGTTATCATCCTCGATCCGGTAAACAGAGCTGTTATTGATGAATCTCTCAACAAGGGAATCAAAACCTACGTTGGCGGTAACTGTACTGTAAGCTTAATGTTAATGGGCTTAGGCGGTTTATTCCAGAATGACTGCGTAGAATGGATTCAGTCTTCTACCTACCAGGCTGCTTCTGGTGCAGGTGCCAAGAACATGCGTGAATTATTATCTCAGATGGGTGTATTACACGCTTCTGTTGCTGAAGAATTAAAGAATCCTGCATCTGCTATCCTGGATATCGAAAAGAAGGTTCGTGATACCATGAGAGCAGACAGCTTCCCAACCAAGGAATTCCTCGTTCCATTAGCTGGTTCTTTAATCCCATGGATTGATGTTCAGCTCGAAAACGGTCAGAGCAAGGAAGAATGGAAGGGTATGGCTGAAACCAATAAGATTTTAGGTCTTGCTCCAGCTACCATTCCTGTAGATGGCAACTGTGTACGTATCAGTTCATTACGTTGTCACAGCCAGTCATTCTTAATCAAGCTTAAGAAGGACGTTAGCATTGAAAACATTCATGAAATGTTAAAGAACCACAACCAGTGGGCTAAGGTAATTCCTAATAATAAGGAAGAAACCATTCATGAATTAACTCCAGCCAAGGTTACCGGTACTTTAAGTGTTCCAGTTGGTCGTATCCGTGAAACCAACTTCGGTAAGGGCTATGTTTCTGCATTCTCAGTAGGTGACCAGTTATTATGGGGTGCTGCTGAACCTTTACGTCGTATGCTTAACATTCTCGTTAAGTAATACGTAAGCAGTCAGAACCTGACTGATAAGTTAAAACCCGTCGGATTTCATCATTCGACGGGTTTCTCTTATTAATAGTGTTGTAACCGGAGGTAGTGATGAATTGTTACGGTTTAGTTCATTTGTAAGCGTGTACGCAACAAGGGTTATTCATTTTTCAAAAACAACGCTTTAAGATGTCACCGTATTTTACGGAGATAATCTTATGACTAAAACACATCCAAGGCATCAGCTGTGGCTGAATCAGTATTATGAACAGCAGAGCAGCGGTCTAAGCACCACTAGGTGGACTTCAGAACAGGGAATATCGTATAAGACTTATTTGAAAAGAATCAGCAGATTGAGAGAACTCGGTCTTATCAGTGGTGGTTCCGGTAAATGTAAAGAGCCGTCAGCTGATGATACCACTGAAAGCAGTTCATTTTTCATGATTGAAGTGCCTCCGGCTACGAATGTTCAT
>NZ_KL370837.1:0-13607 GCF_000701925.1 Ruminobacter sp. RM87
TTCTTTTTTATTCTGCTCATTTCTATATTTTTCAATAAGTTTGTTAACCGCATCCGGATCGTTCTTTGTCAGTTCTGATTCTGTCCCAAGATATTCAACTGTTCTCTGCTTAACTTTGCCGTTTTCACGATAGCCTTCAACCAGAACAATGCTTACCTGTCCATTGGCTCTTTTAATTCTGCGAACAAACATTTCTGGACTCCTTGAAAATCAAAAAACAATCTCAAGAATATTATATCATATACATTACGTATACACAACATAAATATTTAAAGAAAAACCTCTTTTTTCAAGAGGTCTTTAACGATTTGGTATCAAACTCGGGAAAGGCAGCCGTGAGGCTGCCTTTTTTGTTCCTTTATTCATTATCCGTATCAGTACCTTTTCCATTCAGTATCGGTTTTATCATGTATTTATCCGGGGGCCAGGAGAACGGAAAACGTCAGACGATGCCGTTTCGGTCAGTCATCATGACGGATGTAATGAGTTACGGTATTCATCTTTTCTTTGCATTTTCATAACCTGAAAAACCGCACCTTCAGTATATGAACGGTACGGTCTGTATGGCGGCGGTAATCAGAAATTCATAGCCGGAGGATTACATACTGTCATTGAACACGTTAACGAGATTGTAGCCTGCAAGGCTGAGCTCCCGTCTTACGGTGGCTTCGTCGAAGTTTCCCCTGTATTCAGCGACTGCCGCGTTTCTTCTGTGTGAAATCACGATGTTTATGATGTTTACGTGCTTTCTCAGAATTTCGCATACCGTTGATTCACAGTGTTCGCATACCATGCCGTCAATGATGAGATTGGCATAGTGAACCATGTTTTCATCGGGAGTTTCCGCTTCGGTGTTTTTCTGAGCGTGAGAAACAGGAGAATCCGGCGTTATTCCCATGAATCCGCTGAAGACGGGATCCGCCGGAACCGTATTTTTGTGTACCGGTGCCGGTTCCTTCCTGTCGCTGGTTATCACGTTGAGGTGAGGTCTGAAATAAGCTTCACCCATGGCGGAGATCTTTTCGTTTTCATTTCTCGCATCTTCGGTCAGCTTCTTTTCGGAAATGTCCGTCAGGAATATTCTGAGGGAGTTGCCAACCACGATGAGACTTGATGCGGCCATGCATGAGGCTGCAAAGACCGGAGTGAGTCTCAGTCCGAAGGAACTCAGGGCTCCGGCAGCCAGAGGCAGTCCCACAATGTTGTAGCAGAGTGCCCAGAAGAGATTTTCCTTGATGGTTCTTAAGGTTCTGCGTCCGCATCTGATGGCTTTTATCAGGTTGAGCATGGTGTTTTTCACCAGTACCACATTCCCGGCGTCAATGGCAATGTCTGAACCTGAGGCAACGGCTATGCCGATGTCGGCTTCGGTAAGAGGCAGGGCGTCGTTGATGCCGTCGCCGACCATGGCGGTGACTCCCTTTCCGCGCAGTTCTCTTATCACCTGAGCCTTGTCTTCCGGCAGACAGTTGGCTTTGAGATTCCTGATATGCACCTTTTCGGCAATGCCGGAGGCACTGAAGATGTTGTCACCGGTAAGCATTATCGGAGTTATGCCCTGACGGTAGAGCAGGGCCACTGATTCGGCGGCATTGTCCCTGATGACGTCGGATACGGAGATGATGCCCAGAATTTCCCGTTCGGTGGCAAGAAGTATCGTGGTATCCCCCTTGTTTGACATGTCATTGCATATTTCGCCTATATCGGCGCTGATAACGGATTTTGATCTGATGTAATCCTGATTGCCGATGAAGAAGCGGTGTCCGTTTATCGTTGCGTGAACGCCTCCGCTTGTCACTTCCGCAAATTCAGTGATGTTCATTATTGATCCGGGATCGGTGGCCGAGTACAGCTTTTTCATGACCTCGTTCATGCCTTCATCCATGAGACCGTAGGTGTCGGCATTATGTATTCCGCTTTCAGCGGCCACGGCTTTGGCCACCGGATGACTGCTGAAGCTTTCCAGTATACCGGCAAGATGCAGAACGTTTTCCACGGAAAGGGCGGATACGGTGATTACCGAGGTTACCTTAGGCGTTCCTGCGGTAATGGTTCCGGTCTTGTCGAGAACCATGTATTTAACCCTGCCTATTTTTTCCAGTGATTCGGCATTCTTGAAGAGAACACCGTTTCTGAGTGCTTTGCCGGCTCCGGCGGTAATGGCGAGCGGGGTGGCCAGACCGAGTGCGCATGGACAGCTTACCAGAAGAACGGCGGTGGCGTATTCCAGAGCCACGGCCATGGTTCCGTTCAGAAGAAAATACCATACGCAGAATGTCAGAATGGCCAGCACGATGACTGCAGGCACAAAATAGGCTGAGATGGTGTCGGCTGTTCTGGAGATCGGGGCTTTGGAGGTAAGCGCTACCTTTACCGTTTCCACCATTTTGCTGAACACCGTTTCAGAACCTGTTCTCAGGGCTCTGCATTTAAGCAGACCATTAATGTTTACGGTGGCTCCGGTGACGGTGTCGCCCGCTGTTACGTCGCGGGGCATGGATTCACCGGTAAGTCCTGATTCATTGATTGATCCAGATCCTTCAATGATTACCGCATCCGCAGGAATTGATTCTCCGGGAAGCACGATAAAGACGTCATTTACTTTCAGGGCGGCGGCAGGAACGTCCTCGGCGGCATTCAGCGGGTTATCGTTTACCTCTTCCTGTCTGTGAGCTCCGGCCCTGATTCTGTGGGCGTTTTTCGGGGTAATGTCCAGAAGACCGCGCAGAGCGGTGGTGGTTTTTCCTCTGGCTGAACGTTCAAGAATCTTTCCGAACACCACGATAACCAGAAGCATCGCCGCAGACTCAAAATAAAGATTATGGGCAAGCTTTGCGGCCTGTTCCGTCATGTCGGCGGAAATGAGGGTGTTGAGGAGTGCGATTTTCTGCACGGAATAAAGATATGAGGCGGATACGCCGATGGCCACCAGGGTATCCATGGTCGGCATCATTCTGACAAGTCCGCGGTAGCCTTTTATCAGCAGTCTGCCGTTAATCAGCAGAATGGCCGAGGTCAGAATCAGTTCCGTGTATGCCAGTCTGTCAGGACGGTCCATGAAAAATGAACCGGCAGGAAGGCCGAACATCAGATGTCCGGTTGCAAGATACATGAGAATCAGAAGGAGTACGAGAGAAATCAGAAAACCGGTGAGCATCGGTTTTACTGAAGGAGTGAGTCTGCTGACGTAATCCGGAATGTTTCCTCCTGAGGAGTCAGAGACGGTAATGCCGTATCCCAGCTCCGTAACCGCCCTGATTACCGCTTCCTGAGAGACGCTGCCGGTGACGTTCATGATCCCGGTGATAAGACTTACTTCGCAGGAGGTCACTCCTGGAAGTCTTTTTACCGTCTGTTCGATATGATTGCTGCAGGCTGAACAGTTCATGCCTGTGATGCTGTAAGAATTCACGACGCTTTCCTTATCTGTTGTCCATTGTCCGGCCCGGCGCCATCCTGAAGACACTGCTGAAAAAATTCAGATACGGGACTTCCGGACTGATGATTTGATTTCTGAACTGTATGACCTGAAAAGTGCTGAAATCCGGTGCTTTATTATGTATGCTGATGACACCGGAACTGATTATTGTTATATCTGTTTAAGTGACTGACTGTTTTCCGTATATATGTACATAAGACATTCCGATTCCGGGGAGGTTCAGTCAGTTCGTGTTTTTTATGAGCATTTTCGGGACAGAACAGAAAAGGCGGACCTGAGATTATAATATAACAGTTAGTGATGATTATCATTTCTCTTTGTATACTTTGCGAGCAGTATTGCCTTTAGTGATAATTTTTTGCGGAAAACTTGAGGTGTACCGACATTTTACCGCAGTTACGGGGTCATCTCTGCCGGTGACTTCCATGATTTCCTGAGTTAAACGGTAATTTCCCGGCGGAAACCGGGGGCGGATGAGACGGCCTGATTTAACGCCGTCTGAAAATGCTGATTAAGGCATCCTGCAGGAACAGGCGGATTCACAGAAAATTTTATGCAGTCGGATCCGGAATAAAAAGAGAAGCATAATCATATTGTATGTTAGAATCTCTTTTGCGGATGAACAGGAGAAGTGCAGATGCCAAACAGCAGATTTAAAAATGAAACTGAAGAACTGAATTATGCCAGACAGTCGCTCAGAGAAAAGGGAATTAAAGTGATGGGGCTGATTCTTTTTATCACCGCCGCGCTTGTCAGTGTTGTATACACAACCGTCAATGACAGTGAAAATCCATACGGCAACCTTTCAGAAAGCGCTCTTAATACCGTGGTGTGCCACGGTTCAGGCTATACCCTTAAAAAGGTTCTTTCCACAAGTGTTTCGGATTACACGGTAAATCTCAGGGCCGTGCACGAGGATCTCAGTGATCCCAACGGCAGGGTGCTGTCACTGGTTACCATCGACGGCATGCTGAAGATGGAAAGCGGCAGTCACGAGAAGGCTCTGATAAAGCTTGACATTACTCCGTCCCTGGTGCTGGAAAACGACATGGTGGTAAGCAGTGCGGTAGTGGGCGGCCGCAATTACGGAACCTCTTTGAATTCCGGAAGCGGAGACCGCAGAACCGATGCCGGAAAATCAGGCAGTGAAGCAAAGTCACGTCTTTCCGAGGTAAAGGATCTTCTCTGCGGTGACAGAAACCGCCGTTCCTATATCTGACGGAAAAAATCCGAGTGCATAAAAAAAGACTGAACCGTGTGTTCAGTCTTTTTGTTTTTTCAGAATCCGAGGTTTTTTCTGCTCACACCACCGAAAGAGCAGTAAGAAGCATGACGCCTGCGTTCCGGCGGTGAGTTAAAAACCTTATATATTAAACTTCTGCAGGCTGTTCCTGTTCATCGTCTGCAGCAGCTTTGGCAGGAGCTTCCTCCTCATCACCTTCCGAACCGATGAAAAGAGCCATGCTGTCCCTTACGAAGCATTTGTAGGTGCCGTGCTTTTCGGCAAGAACCCTGCCGTAATCACCGGTATCAAGCTCCCAGAGTGCGAATTCACTGTAGGTGCCCATGAAGTACATCTGATCGAGGAGTTCATCGGCAATTACTCCCGGCTTCACGAAACATACTCTGATTTTGAGATTGCCCTTGCAGCCGTTGAAGCAGTAGTGCTCTGATCTGTCGCCGAGGTCGGTGATGGTGAAGCTTTCAACTTCAGGGTAGCAGTAGTAGCGCTCAGTGATTACGCTGCGGATGCTGTAAAAATCAAATTTTTTGACAGAATATCTTTCAAATAACGGATCTATATAAATCTTCCCCTTGTACGGACGCCATGCCCTGATAATGCTCTTTCTGAGAAGTTCTTCATTGGAAAGACCTGATACTGCGGAAGCCTTTATCTTGGGAGCCTTTTTGAGTTCCTTTTTCTTTCTTTCCACGGCATCTTCATTATTTGAAGTAAGAAGTTCATCGTTATAATGGATCATCGTTTTTATCCTTTATCTGCAATAAACAGGCATGGTATCCATTCCATGCCTTTTTGGAGTAATTTAAGATGAAATCAAATGTGTAAACATTTTCAGAAAATATAGCACAATCATTGATACATATCAATTGAGAGACATTTGGGCATTTGACTTATCAGGCAATTTTTACCGTCTTTGTCTAAAGTTTAGGCAGCCGGCCGTGAGTCTTGCGAGAGCCTTTTCGAGAATCTTTCCCGGACACGCCGTATTGAGACGGACAAAATGCTCTCCTCCGGAACCGAACTGACTGCCGTGGCTTAACCAGAGATGATGCTCATCCTTCAGAAAACCGCAGAGCCTGCGGGAATCATCCGTAAATGCTGAAACGTCGAGCCACATGAGATAGGTGGCATCCTGCGGCACCGGATATATTTCCGGAAGGTTTTCCTTCAGGTACTTCACGGTGAATTCCCGGTTGCCCTGAAGATAGGCGCGCAGTTCCTGAAGCCATTCGTCACCTTCGGTGTAGGCGGCTATCGCGGCCTGTACCGCAAAGGCATTCGGTTCGGCGCATTCGTCGGTGTTGAGTCCGCGTTCGACCTTATATCTCAGCTTCGGATTCGGAATCATTACCGCGGCGCTGTTGAGTCCCGCCATATTGAAGGTTTTTCCCGGAGACCAGCAGGTAACGGAGTTGCCGGCGCATTCTGAATTTACGGAGGCAAAGGGAATGTAGGAGGTTCCCGGTGCCGTGAGATCACAGTGGATTTCGTCGGAAACCACGATAACGCAGTGTTTGGCGCAGAGCCTGCCGATTTCCGCAAGTTCTTCCCGGGTCCAGATTCTGCCTGCAGGATTGTGGGGATTGCAGAGAAACATCATGGTGCACTGCGGGGCGGAAAGATCCTTTTCCAGCCTTTCGAAATTGATGAAGTAGCGGCCGTCACGGTAATCGAGAGGGGATTCGATGACAAATCGGCCCTGGTTGAGAATGCTGTTGAAGAAAATGTTGTATACCGGTGTCTGAATCAGTACCTTTTCCGCCGGTGTGGTCAGCTTGCGCACCATGCTTGAAAGAGCGGGAACCACGCCGGTGCAGAAAACCAGCGAATCCGCTTCAGGTCTGAAGCCGTAATGACCATGCCACCAATTCTGATAGGCTTCATGCCATTCCTTCGGCACGATGCTGTACCCGAAAATACCGTGTTCAGCTCTTTTCAGAATTGCATCCGTTACCGCAGGACAGCTTAAAAAGTCCATGTCCGCAACCCACAGTGGCAGTTCGTCCGGATGTGAAACATCCCATTTGAGTGAATTGGTTCCGCTTCGGTCGATAACGGCATCGAAGTCGTATCTGCTCATAAATTCTCCTTATGTTTTTATCCTGTTTTTTCGGGCTCTGAGCCTGTTTTCCGATAATACCATATCATGAACCGCATGCCGGGAGGCAGGTGTCAGACCGTGGACTTTTTTCTGTCGCAGGCCTTCAGCCAGCCGTCGCCCCTGAGTCTCAGCAAGAACAGACTGCCCCTGATACAGAGCTCCAGCGCCATGGCAACCCATACCCCCTGAAGTCCCATGGTCTTTACAAGCAGCAGGGACAGCGGAATTCTTATGAGCCACATGGTACCGCTGTTCATCAGTCCCGGTATCATGGTGTCTCCGGCTCCGCGCATGCATCCGGCAATCAGTATCGAGGCTCCGTAAAGAGGTTCGGCAAAGGCCTCGATGCGCAGGATCGCGGTGCCGAGTTCCCTGATTTCCTCATCAGGCGTCAGCAGACCGATAAGCACCGGTGCCGTGACGTACATGACTACGGCGGCAAGAGTCATCATGCCGACACCGATTACGGTGATGATGACGGTAAAATTGCGGGCCAGATCCCGGTGTCTTGCTCCCACGCACTGACCGATGACGGAGGTTCCGGCAAAGGCTGTGCCGTAGCCTATCATGTAGCAGAAGCTTTCGGCCGTGATGGCGAAGCTGTGGGCGGCTATGGCTCTGGTGCCCAGTACGGAGACAATGGCAACCGAGGCAACCATGGCTCCGGTGGTTGCCAGGTGATCAAGACAGATGGGGGCTGATATCCTGAAAGCCCTGAAAATGACGGGAGGTGATATGTAGAGCTTTTCCCGTCTGATATGAAGCTGTTCGTTTCTGATGAGCAGCATCCAGAGCATGATTACGCAGATGACGCCTTCGGCGAGAGCGGTTCCTGCGGCAGCACCGGTGATTCCCATGTGAAAACCGGGCAGCGTGAGGGTGCATCCGAGGATTTCTAAACGGCGGGTCGGAAATATGAAAATGAAGTTGAAGATTACGTCCAGAATGCAGACTCCGATATTGAGAAGGCTCGGAGTTCTGATGTTGCCTGTCGCCTGAAGCAGACTGGCGGCATACATGTTCATCACCAGTACCGGAAAGGCGCACATGTATATCAGAAAGTAGGAGGACGCCATGGGGGCGATGTCTTCGGTTCCTCCGAGAATGTACGGAACCCGGTCAGCGGAAACGGCGCTGACTACCGAAAGCAGAAGGCTCAGGGTAATGAGACAGAAGAAGCCCATGCTGGTGGCGGCTCTTGCCTTGATCAGCTTGCAGGCGCCGATGTTCTGGGCCACCTGTACCGCAAATCCCGATACCACGGCAAGACAGATGCCTCCGATAAGCCATATGGAAGACGATACCAGACCCACGGCTGCTGACTGGAGAGGACCGAGCTGACCTACCATGGAAGCGTCAATGTAGTGCATGAGTATCTGGGATATCTGGGCGCACATGGCTGGAAAGGCCATGGCGAGAATCAGCCTGATTTTTGCTCCGCAGCTGATGTATTCCGTGCTTTTAAGCATGGACGCGAGTATCTTTCCGGTATCTTTACGGCTCATGGAAAACAGCCTCTGTCTGAAGTTGCCACAAAAAATCATTTCCTTAAATAACAGTATATCAGAACTGGATGAACAGCACTAAACAATCTCTTTCCGGCATCAGAGCCGAAATGATTCCGGAAAAATCCGTACCGGAAGAGGCATAAATCATGCGGTTTTAATCGATGGATTGCGGTTTTTGGCATGTTTCGTTACGTCAGCCACGATTTTATGATGCCGAACTGACGGTTTGCCGTAATAACCGTCCCGGTGACATATAATGGCAAGGGCTTCTGCCTTAAAAAAACGGTCCGGAAAATCATTCATCAGCATTGAGGTAAAGTATGCCGGACTGATTTTACTGAATAATACATATTATAAGAAGGTTGATTATCATGCGTATTACAGCTTTATGTTTTCCGTTCTGTCTTTCCCTGCTTGCTCCCGCATGGGCGGATGAGATACCTCAGACCGATGTGGTTACGGGGGCGACGGAAGCCGGGGATACCGTTACCGTGGCTACTGCCGACGAATATCAGGATACTGCCGAAAAACTGCCGGCAGACTATGTTCCCTCCGAGAACATGAAAAAATACACCCTTGAAGAAAGAGTGGCCATGACCATCGGCTACGATCTGGCAATGGAAATCAGAGACGGAACCGGTCAGCTGAAGGAACTCGGGGAAAACATAAACCTTCAGGCTGTCGCCCGGGGCGTAAACGAATATCTTGATCATCCCGAAGACGTGGACATGGAGGAGGCTGACAGAGTGCTGGCGGGATATTATGAAAGTATCCGCAAGAAGGAACTCTTCTATAACTTCAATCAGTACACCGGACAGGTTCATCATATAAAGGAGCAGGTTGCCAGATGTTTTGCGGAGCATGGCATTGATGGCTATTACGACAACTGCCGCAACGGCATGTCGGGCAGGGGGTATATGATTCCGGGAGCTACCGATTTCAGCACTGATCTCGTAAAGTCCACCGAGGTGGAGGTGCTCAGGGGGGGTGACAATGAAGAAAACAGACAGATTTTTTCCGTAAAGCTTACCGTTAACGAAAAATCATTCGGTCAGCCGTACAATCTTATATATGACGGCTTCTGGAATAAGACTGCAGGTCTTTTCTGGCGTCTCAGCCGGAAATCCACCTGTTTTGAGGCGGGACTGTGCAGATAGCAGGCTGTCCGCAGGGGTGAATCTGCGAACGGAAAGAATATGAACCGTATTCATAATTTTCGCCGATAGCGTGAAAAACCCCGACTTTTAAAGAAACATATACGGACAGGGCATCGGATAATTCCGATGCCCTGTCTTTGTTCTGATATGCGGATACCCCGGCGGAGCCCGGGATATCTTTTCAGAATCAGTTGTAGCTGATTTCGATGGTTTCAGCGATCTTCTTGCCTTCGGTTACCGCTTCCTCAACTGAATCAGCTGAAGTGAGAACCACGCCGAGACGTCTGGTGCCGTTGATTTCAGGCTTGCCGAAGAGTCTTAACTGGGCTGAAGGGTAGATGCTTAATGCTTCGTTGAGCCTGTTATAGGTAATGTTCTTTGAAGTGCCGTTACCGAGAAGAGCCACTGAAGCTGACGGACCGTAGAACTTAAGACCGCCGCACGGGAGTCCGAGAATGGCTCTTACGTGAAGAGCGAATTCACTGAAGTTCTGGGAAATCATGGTTACCATGCCGGTGTCATGCGGACGAGGTGAAACTTCACTGAAGAGAACCTCGCTGCCTCTGATGAAGAGTTCAACACCGTAGATACCGTGACCGTTGAGAGCGCCTACAATCTTGCCGGCGATGTCCTTGGCCTGAGCAAGGAGGTCTTCGGTCATGGCCTGCGGCTGCCAGCTTTCACGGTAGTCACCGTCTTCCTGGCGGTGACCGATAGGAGCGCAGAAGTGGATGCCGTCCACGGCGCTTACTGTCAGAAGGGTGATTTCATAGTCAAACTTGAGGAATTCCTCGATGATAACCTTGGTCTTGTGACCTCTGCCTTCGTCATGGGCCTTGTTCCATGCGGTTTCAATCTGATCTTCAGACTTGATTACGCTCTGTCCCTTGCCCGATGAACTCATTACCGGCTTGATTACGCAGGGAATGCCGATCCTGGCGACGCCTGCCTTGAATTCTTCAAGAGTTTCGGCAAACACATACTTTGATGTAGGGAGACCGAGCTTTTCGGCAGCAAGGGTTCTGATGCCTTCACGGTCCATGGTGGTAAGAGCCGCAAAGCTGCTTGGAACTACCTTGAAACCTCTTTTTTCGAGCTCTACCAGCTTGGTGGTGGCAATGGCTTCGATTTCAGGAATGATGTAGTCAGGCTTTTCCTGTTCAACCAGCTTTTCAATTGCATCACCGTCAAGCATGTTGATTACGTGTGAGCGATGGGCAACCTGCATGGCTGGAGCGTTGGCATAACGATCAACAGCAATTACCTCAACACCAAAGCGCTGCAGTTCGATGCAGACTTCCTTGCCTAGTTCACCGCAACCAAGAAGCATTGCCTTAGTGGCTTTCTGACAATATGGAGTTCCGAGCATAAAGTTTTACCTTTTCCTATATGTAAGTTATGTGTCCGTTTGACCTGAAACATGAGGAGACTGCGGAATTTCATGCCGAAAGCCGGCATTGCGCCTGATTCTGAGGGGAATCCCGGAAATATTTCCTCTGTTTTTTTAATTGCGTCAAACTATACCATAAAAGACGTTGACTATCAATTGCCGGATACCGCCGTAAAGTGCGGTTTGGCTCTTCACACAGGTGCTTATGAGCAGGAGCGTCGCATACATACGGGACGGTAATGTCCGATTTTTGTGTCAAGAGTCATTATTTGACGATGAAAAATTCCCTATTGGCCCTTATGACTGCGCGGATGACATATAATATGATAGGTATGTGATGTCTGAATAATGCTTTGTACAGGCACTGTTTCGGAACATATGAAAAATATTAATGTTGATATAATCGGGGAATTTGAACACAAATGATGTTAAGTAAGGTTTTTTCAGAAATTCAGACCGCGGTATTGGGATTGGGACTGTTGGCTTTAAGCGGTGCGGCCGCGGCTGACTGTTTGACGGATGTTAAAAAGTACCGTTTCGACAAAGAACTTTACAATGAATGTATTCGTGAGGCGAATAACACTGACAATGCTGAACTGCAGTATCTTGTGGCCTTATGGAATTTCGCCGGAGTAAGGGAAGTGGATTTCCAGACTCAGAGAAACATGAACGGATACAAACACTTCATTCATCTCGCTGCACAGGGCGGAAATCTTGACGCGATGAGCATGTACGTGATTACCCAGTATGATCGTGACAATGTGGAGAATAACGGTAAAGACCTGAATATGGTTAAATATTTGAATGCCCTTGCAGAAGACAAGTCACCTGAAGGCATTCTCAGAATGCTGGTCACCAAGATGCAGATCGGCAAGTTCAGAGAGACTGTTGAACTCCCTGAACTGGTTAAGCTGGCTGATGAACCGGACAATCTGAAAGCAAAATTCGAGCTTGCACGCTACTATCAGTCCAGGGTAACTCCTGTTGATGTCCGTGCCGACTTAATCAGCAAGGCATACGAGTATTACAAACCTATTATTGAATCAAAATCAGATGATGACAATGTCAGAGTCATGCGCGGACAGTCACTGTGGAACATGTACGGTTATTACATGAAGGCAAAGAATGCAGAGGAGTTTGCAAGAGCTGAACCTTTCCTGAAGCAGCTGGCATACAGCGGTGACATTCTGGCAATGGGGGAATATGCCGTATCATATGATACCTCAAGATTCGGTATTTTGGATGATTCAAAGGCATATGCCTGGGCCGGCAGAGCTATGGAATGCGCCAAGGGAACCATCTTTGAAAATGAATACGGCTCCAATGAATTTTTTGAAAAAATAAATAAAAAACTTTCTGATGAGGAACGTAAAAAAGGTGAAGCGGAACTTGCAGAACTGAGAAAGTCGGTTAAATGCATTGCTCAGCCGAAACCTAAACGTCCTGAATCCGAAGTTAAGGCTAAGGATCCTGCTGATAAAAAGTCTGATGCAGGTACCCAAAAGTAAAGCAGACACTGATTATAAAAAGGGCGGGATTTTTTCTTATGATTGTTTTCCCGAAATCCCTGATATTTGAGAATAAATAACGGAACCGGAATTTTTCAGAATGCGATGATGAAATATCCGACATATTTATTACGCAGATGAAAAACGTTAAATGTTTAATTTTCCGGTGACTGTCAGTCACCGGTGCGGAATGGACGCAGACCAAAAGGAGTCGTCTTATGAGCAATTACAGACAGATATCGGTGATGGCCATTATTCTGGCCATATTTGCACAGGCCTATGCCTCCGAGACGGAAAATCAGTCCGCAGTTTCTGCAGAACAGGCGGTTGTTGCCGAAAGCGCCGCCGTTGCGGAGCTCGGTAATAATGTTCCGGAAACAGCTGTCGCAGCACCAAAGGCTTCCGTTAAAAAGAAACGCATGGATCATTTTTCAGTTGAGTTTTCGGATGACGTTGAACTCGCCGGCAGCATGAAATACAGCACTGGTGCTTCGGAAGATACAGCTGACGGCATGATTACCATAAGTACGTCGCGTTACTCCAACAGTAATTCAGTTGAGAACGACGCGATTGAGATTGCAAGAGCCGGAACCGCAACTGTTACCATTGAACATGAGGAAGAGGAAGAGACTGTTCAGTCAGGTGCTGCCGAGGTGAATAATGCTGTTCCGGAAAAAGCACCTGAGACTACTGCACCGGCTGAAGAAAAGCCGGCCGAACAGGCGGTTACGGCTGAAGAAACCAGGCCTATCGTTCTGGAAACTGTTGATACTTCCGAAAAACTTCAGAAAAAGAAGAATTCTTCTGTCGTTATTGATGATGCGGAAAAACATCTCAGTACTGTCAGTGTTCAGCCCAGCAGAAAGAAGTCCCAGGCTCTGGATGTGACCCAGTCGGTTAAGGATCCTGAAAAGAACGTTTCATCACGCATTATCAAAAAGGCTGATGAAAACGTGAAAGCCATTGAGGATAAGCAGGCTGAAATTGAGCGGGCTAAACAGGCAGAAGAGGAACAGAAGCGTCTTGCCGAGGCCGCCGAAGCTGTGAGTGAGGCTGAACAGGAAGCCGAAGTCAAAGTAAACGCAGAAGCTGAAAAGGCTGAACAGGAAGCTGAAGCCCAAGCAAAGGCAGAAGCTGAAAAGGCTAAATTAGAAGCCGAAGCCAGGGCAAAGGCAGAAGCTGAAAAGGCTAAATTAGAAGCCGAAGCCAAAGCAAAGGCAGAAGCCGAAAAGGCTAAATTAGAAGCCGAAGCCAAGGCAAA